>NZ_SCMM01000069.1:0-17691 GCF_005503345.1 Ramlibacter sp. 2FC | reverse complement strand
GCAGTCGCCCGCGAAACCCTTGCCTTCGGCTAACTCTTCCCCTTGCCGGGCGAGTAGAGGACTTTCACCTCCGAGTGGGTGCGCCCTGCCGGGCGCACCGCAAAAAAGCCCGCACAGGGCGGGCTCGGGAATCATGGAGCGGGAGACGGGAATCGAACCCGCGTATGAAGCTTGGGAAGCTGCCGTTCTACCATTGAACTACACCCGCGAACGGCCGGATTCTACTTCAGGATGTCGCCCACGCAGAGGTACTTGATTTCCACGTACTCGTCCATGCCGTGGTGCGAGCCCTCGCGGCCCAGGCCCGACTGCTTGACGCCGCCGAAGGGCACATGCTCGCTGGCGATGATGCCCACGTTGATGCCGACCATGCCGTACTCCAGCGCCTCGCTGACGCGGAAGATGCGGCCCACGTCGCGGCTGTAGAAATAGCTGGCCAGGCCGAACTCGGTGGCGTTGGCCGCGTCAATCGCCTCCTGTTCGGTCTTGAAGCGGAATACCGGCGCGAACGGGCCGAAGGTCTCCTCGCGGGCGCAGAGCATGTCGGGCGTGGCCTCGGCCACCACCGTGGGCTCGAAGAACTGGCCCGAGAGCTGCTTGCCGCCGGCCACCACGCGGCCGCCCTTGGCCAGGGCGTCGGCCACGTGGCGCGCCACCTTCTCGACCGCGGCCGGCTCGATCAACGGGCCCTGGACCACGCCTTCCTCGAAGCCGTTGCCGACCTTGAGCGCCTTCACCTTGGCCGCGAACTTCTCCACGAAGGCCTCGTAGACCCCGTCCTGCACGTAGATGCGGTTGGCGCAGACGCAGGTCTGGCCCGCGTTGCGGTACTTGCTGGCCATCGCGCCTTCGACGGCCGAGTCGATGTCGGCGTCGTCGAACACGATGAAGGGCGCGTTGCCGCCCAGCTCCAGCGAGAGCTTTTTGACCGTGGGCGCGCTCTGCGCCATCAGGGTGCGGCCGACCTCGGTGCTGCCGGTGAAGCTGATGTGGCGCACCGTGTCGCTGGCGCAGATGAGCTTGCCGATCGCGATCGAGTTCGCGCTGTCGGCCGTGATCAGGTTGAGCACGCCGGCCGGGATGCCGGCGCGCTGGGCCAGTTCGGCCGCGGCCAGCGCCGTCAGCGGCGTGAGCTCGGCCGGCTTGATCACCACCGGGCAGCCCGCGGCCAGGGCCGGCGCGACCTTGCGCGTGATCATGGCCAGCGGGAAGTTCCAGGGCGTGATGGCGGCGCAGACGCCGATGGGCTGCTTGACCACCAGCAGGCGCCGGTTGTTGTCGAAGGTCGGCAGGGTCTCGCCGTTGACGCGCTTGGCTTCTTCGGCGAACCACTCGACGAAGCTGGCGCCGTAGGCCACCTCGCCCTTGGCCTCGGGGAAGGGCTTGCCCTGCTCGGCGGTCATGATGCGGCCCAGGTCCTCCTGGTTCGCCATCAGCAGGTCGTACCACCTGCGCAGGATGTTGCTGCGCTCCTTGGCGGTCTTGGCCTTCCAAGCCGGCCAAGCCGCGTCGGCGGCGGCGATCGCGGCCTGGGCCTGCTCGGGGCCGAGGTTGGCCACGTCGGCGAGCTTGCGGCCGGTGGCGGGGTCCAGCACCTCGAAGCGGCCGGGGCCGGCGACCCACTGGCCGTTGATCAGGGCGTCGGTCTTGAGCAGGCTGGGGTCGTTGAGCAGGGCGAGGGGCGAGGTGGGGGTGTCCATGAGGTCTCCGGTGAAGTCAGGGGTAATTATTTAACTTGTTAAGTAATTTTGCCAGATTCGCAGCGTTTTAAAGCATAGCCCGTGGCAGAAACCGGGTCGGCCGCCAGGGCGGGCCGAAATCTATAATGACCGGTTCAACCCAATCAGGCCCAGGCATGCGGGCGCGTTCCCGGGCGCCGGCCAGGCCTTTCTCACCACGATGAGCCATCCCACTTTTTCCGTTGCCGACATCCGCAGGATCTTCCTGGACTTCTTTGCTTCCAAGGGGCATCAGGTGGTGGCGTCCAGCCCGCTGGTGCCGGGCAACGACCCGACGCTGATGTTCACCAACTCGGGCATGGTTCAGTTCAAGGACGTGTTCCTCGGCACGGACAAGCGCAGCTATGTGCGCGCCGCCTCGGTCCAGGCCTGCCTGCGCGCGGGCGGCAAGCACAACGACCTGGAGAACGTGGGCTACACCGCGCGGCACCACACCTTCTTCGAGATGCTGGGCAACTGGAGCTTCGGTGACTACTTCAAGCGCGAATCGCTGAAGTGGGCCTGGGAGCTGCTGACCGAGGTCTACAAGCTGCCGGCCGACAGGCTCTGGGCCACGGTCTACATCGAGGACGACGAGGCCTACGACATCTGGACCCAGGAGATCGGCCTGCCGCCCGAGCGCGTGGTGCGCATCGGCGACAACAAGGGTGCGCGCTACCAGTCCGACAACTTCTGGATGATGGCCGACACCGGCCCCTGCGGCCCCTGCTCGGAAATCTTCTTCGACCACGGCCCCGACGTGGCAGGCGGCCCGCCCGGATCGCCCGATGCCGACGGCGACCGCTACATCGAGATCTGGAACAACGTGTTCATGCAGTACGACATGCAGGAAGACGGTTCCGTCAAGAAGCTGCCCGCGCCCTGCGTGGACACCGGCATGGGCCTGGAGCGCCTGGCCGCCATCCTGCAGCATGTGCACAGCAACTACGAGATCGACCTGTTCGCTGCCCTGATCAAGGCCGCGGCGCGCGAGACCGGCTGCGCCGACCTGGCCAACCCCTCGCTCAAGGTGATCGCCGACCATATCCGCGCCACCGCCTTCCTGGTGGCCGACGGCGTGATCCCCTCCAACGAGGGCCGCGGCTACGTGCAGCGCCGCATCGTGCGCCGCGCCATCCGCCACGGCTACAAGCTGGGCCGCAAGGCGCCGTTCTTCCACAAGCTGGTGCCCGACCTCGTCGCGCTGATGGGCGCGGCCTACCCGAACCTGGCGGCCAACGCCCAGCGCATCGCCGAGGTGCTGCAGGCCGAGGAGGAGCGCTTCTTCGAGACCCTGGAAAACGGCATGGAGATCCTGGACGCGGCCCTGGCCGATGGCGGCAAGGTGCTGCCCGGCGAGGTCGCGTTCAAGCTGCACGACACCTACGGCTTCCCGCTGGACCTCTCGGCCGACGTCTGCCGCGAGCGCGGCCTGTCGGTCGACGAGGCCGGCTTTGCCTCCGCCATGGAAAAGCAGAAGGCCCAGGCGCGCGCGGCCGGCAAGTTCAAGATGGACCGCGCGCTCGAGTACAGCGGCGATGGCAACGACTTCGTCGGCTACGAGCAGCTCGAGGCCGCGGCCAAGGTGGTCGCGCTCTACCACGAGGGCACGCCGGTGCAGGAGCTCAAGGCCGGCCAGAGCGGCGTGGTGGTGCTCGACACCACGCCCTTCTACGCCGAAAGCGGCGGGCAGGTCGGCGACCAGGGCCGCATCACGGCCGCGGCCGGTACCTTCGAAGTGGCCGACACGCAGAAGATCAAGGCCGACGTCTACGGCCACCACGGCAGCCTGGTCGCCGGCGCGCTGAAGCTCGGTGATGCGGTCAAGGCCCAGGTCGACACCGCGCTGCGCGGCTCGACCATGCGCAACCACTCGGTCACCCATTTGATGCACAAGGCGCTGCGCGAGGTGCTGGGCCAGCATGTGCAGCAGAAGGGCTCGCTGGTCAACGCCGAGCGCACGCGCTTCGACTTCGCGCACAACGCGCCGGTCAGCGACGCGCAGGTCCGCGAGATCGAGACGCGCGTGAACGCCGAGATCCTGGCCAACCTGGCGACCCAGGCGCGCGTGATGGACATCGAGTCGGCGCAGAAGGTCGGCGCCATGATGCTGTTCGGCGAGAAATACGGCGAGCAGGTGCGCGTGCTCGACATCGGCACCAGCCGCGAGCTTTGCGGCGGCACCCATGTGGCGCGCACCGGCGACATCGGCCTGTTCAAGATCGTGGCCGAGGGCGGCGTGGCCGCCGGCGTGCGCCGCATCGAGGCTGTGACCGGCCAGAACGCGCTGGCCTACCTGCAGTCGCTGGAGAGCACGGTGGCCCAGGCCGCCGGCACGCTCAAGGCACCGCCGGCCGAGCTGCAGGGGCGCCTCGTCCAGGTGCTGGACCAGGTCAAGTCGCTGGAGAAGGAAGTCGCCGCGCTCAAGGGCAAGCTGGCCTCCAGCCAGGGCGACGAGCTCGTGGCCAAGGCGGTGGACGTGAAGGGTCTCAAGGTGCTGGCCGCCAAGCTCGACGGTGCCGACGCCAAGACCTTGCGCGACACCATGGACCAGCTCAAGAACAAGCTCAAGACCGCGGCCATCGTGCTCGCCGCGGTGGACGGCGACAAGGTGCAACTCGCGGCCGGCGTCACGGCCGACAGCGTGGCCAGGCTCAAGGCCGGCGAGCTGGTCAACTTCGTGGCCCAGCAGGTCGGTGGCAAGGGCGGCGGCAAGCCCGACATGGCCATGGCCGGCGGCACCGACGCGAGCAAGCTCGCGGCGGCGCTCGCCAGCGTGCAGGCCTGGGTGGCCGAGCGGGCCTGACGACCGCTTGACATCGAGTCAAGGGGCGCTGCGGCGCCCCTTGCCGTTGCTGAAGCTCAGTCAGGCCAGTCCAGCCGCAGCTGGCTTTCAAATCGCCGCGCCTGGCCCGTGACCGGGTCGGTGAAGGCGATCGCGCGCGCCAGCAGGCGCAGCGGTTTGGCAAAGTCCTCGAGCTCGTCGGGGCCGCGTCGCACATCGGGGTAGAACTGGTCGCCGACCAGGGGCAGGCCCAGCGCGTTCATGTGCACGCGCAGCTGGTGCCGCTTGCCGGTCACGGGCTCGAGGCGGTAGCGCGCCCAGGCGCCGCGCCGCTCGAGCGGTGCGATGCGCGTCTCGCTGTTGGGCGCCAGTCCTTCCTCGGGCCGGGCCTCGCGCATGCGGTAGAAGGCCTGCTCCTGCTCGAGGATATGGCTGCGCCGGGTCTGCGGCCAGGCCAGGCCATCGCGCCAGGGCGCGATGGCCTCGTAGCATTTGTCCACCTGGCGCTCGCGGAACAGGCGCTGGTAGGCGTCGCGGTCCTGGGGGCGCAGGCTGAACAGCACCAGGCCGGCGGTCTCGCGGTCGATGCGGTGCAGCGGGCTCAGATCGGGCAGCTTGAGGCGCTGCTTGAGCCGCACCACCAGGGTCTCGCGCACGTAGCGCCCGCCGGGCGTGACGGGCAGGAAATGCGGCTTGTCGGCCACCAGCAGCAGCTCGTCCTGGAACAGGATGCGTTCCTCGAACGGCACCTGGGGCTCGGCCGGCAGGCGGCGCCAGTAGTAGGCGCGGATGCCGCTGCGGCATTGGGTCTCGGGGGAGAGCGGCTGGTTGTGCTCGTCCACCACCTCGCCGGCCTCCATGCGCTCGCGCCACTCGTCGCGGCTGACCACGGGCAGGCGCTCGGCCAGGAAGTCGAGCAGCAGCGGCCAGGGCACGCGCCGCATCTGGGGCAGGGCCACGCAGCTGGGCGACACGCCGTCGCGCATCGGGATCGCGGGGTTCTTGACGGCGTAGGCCATGCCGGGGGAAGGCTCAAATCCGGCGGAACACCAGGTCCCAGACGCCGTGGCCGAGTTTGAGGCCGCGGTTCTCGAACTTGGTCAGCGGCCGGTAGTCAGGCTTGGGCGCATAGCCCTCGGCGGTGTTCCTGAGCAGCGGCTCGGCGCCCAGCACCGCGAGCATCTGCTCGGCATAGGGCTCCCAGTCGGTGGCGCAGTGGATGTAGGCGCCGGGCTTGAGGCGCGCGGCCAGCTTGGCCACCAGCGGCGGCTGGATCAGGCGGCGCTTGTGGTGGCGCTTCTTGTGCCAGGGGTCGGGGAAGAAGATGTGCACGCCGTCCAGCGAGGCCTCGGGCAGCATGTGGTCCAGCACCTCGACCGCGTCGTGGGGCAGGATGCGGATATTGGTGAGGCCCTGCTCGCCGATGCGCTTGAGCAGCGCGCCCACGCCGGGCTCGTGCACCTCGCAGCACAGGAAGTTGTCCTCGGGTCGCACGCGCGCGATATGGGCCGTGGCCTCGCCCATGCCGAAGCCGATCTCCAGGATCAGCGGCGCGCTGCGGTCGAAGGCGGCATCGGCGTCCAGCGGCGCCGCGCGGTAGCTCAGCAGGAACTGCGGGCCCAGGGTCTCGAAGGCCTTGGCCTGGCCGGTGGTGGTGCGGCCGGCGCGGCGCACATAGCTCTTGATGGCCTTGGGAAAGGCGACGCCTTCGGGCGGCTGGCCCTGGCTCGGGCGGTCGGTGGGGAGTTCGGTGCTCATGGGGCAGGGGAGGGAGGCCGCGCGCGGTGCGGGCCGGGCCCCGGATTTTAAGGTTTCAGCGCGCGGCGGCCGCCGCCCAGCGCGCGCGCCAGGCGCCCACCCAGGCGGCCAGGGCCTTGTCCAACGGGCTTGGCTGGGGCGGCAGGTCCAGCATGGCCGCGGCGGCGTTGAGCGCGGCCAGCGGGTCGGCCAGGTCCAGCGGCTGGGCGCCGTTCTGCTTGGACAGCTTCTCGCCGTTCGATCCGAACACCAGTGGCGTGTGCAGGTAGCGCGGCTGGGCCAGGCCCAGGGCGCGCTGCAGCAGTATCTGGCGCGGCGTGTTGTCGGCCAGGTCCTCGCCGCGCACCACGTCGCTGATGCCCTGATCGGCGTCGTCGACCACCACCGCGAGCTGGTAGGCCCAGAGGCCGTCGGCGCGCTTGAGCACGAAGTCGCCGACCTCGGCCGCCACGTCCTGTTGCTGGGGCCCGAGCCGGCGGTCCGTCCACTGCACGGGAGGGACACCGTCCGTGCGCAGGCGCCAGGCGCGCGCCGGCCGGCCGTGCAGGCCTGCGCGGCAGGTGCCGGGATAGACCGCGGCGCTGTGGCGCTGGCGGGTTTGGCCCAGCGCGGCCTGGGCTGCTGCGATGTCCTTGCGCGAGCAGGCGCAGGGGTAGGCCAGGCCGGCGGCGACCAGGCGGTCCAGCGCCTGCTGGTAGGCCGCGTGGCGCCGCGACTGCCAGAGCACGGGCTCGTCCGAGTGCAGGCCGCAGGCCGCGAGCTGCTGCAGGATGAGCTGGTCGGCGCCGGGCACGCAGCGCGGCTGGTCCACGTCCTCGATGCGCAGCAGCCAGCGCCCGCCGTGGGCGCGCGCGTCGAGCCAGCTGGCCAGGGCCGCCACCAGCGAGCCGGCATGCAGGGCGCCGGTGGGCGAGGGGGCGAAGCGGCCTCTGTAGGCCTGGCTCGGACCGCCGCCGCTCATGGACTCAGTTGCCGCCGGGCCGCCCCAAGGCAACTGCGGCCCCCTCGGGGGCCGGGCCGAAGCGTGATGCCTCGGAACGTGCATAGCGTAGGCCCGGCATGGGCTCGCTTCGCTGCACAGCTGCGCGCACGGACGCTGCGCGAGCCCAGCGCAGCACACGAAGTGGCAAGCGTGGGGGCCATCATGCTCAGGCCGCGGCCAGTGCCAGTTCCAGGCCGGAGACGAAGGCGTCCTCGACGCGGTGGCCCAGGCACCAGTCGCCGCACAGTCCCAGGCCGGCCCGGGCGTCCCACAAGTGGCTGCGACCCAGCGCCTGCGTGGTCTGTGCATGGCGCCAGCGATGCGTCTCGGCGTGGACCGGCGTAGCGCGTATGCCCGTGATCTCGGCAAAGCCCTTGAGCAGCTTGGCCTGCACGCGCTCGGCCTGGTCCTCCAGGTGCTCCTGCGACCAGGCGGCGCTGGCCTGCACGGTCCAGCGCTCGATCGGGTCCCGGCCGGGCTTGGACGACTCGCGCGCCAGCCAGGCCACGCGGTGGTGCAGGCTGCGCGCAGCGTTCCACTGCGGGCCCAGCGTCGTGAGGCCGGGCTGCACGGCGTGGGGGAAGGCCAGCATCAGCGTCCAGCAGGGCGCCACGGTGACGCTGTCCAGCGGCTGGGCCAGCTCCGGCGCCTGGCGCGAGTCCTTGAGCAGATCGCGCGCCTGGGCCGCGGGCAGGGCCAGCAGCACGGCGTCGAAGCCCGAGTACACATGGTGCGCGTCCTCGGCCCCGGTGGTGCGCAGCTGCCAGCGCCCGGCGTCCAGGGCGTCGGGCTCGATGTGGGTGACTTGCGTCTGCAGCGTCACCCGGCCGCCGTCGTGCAGGGGCTTGGCCCAGTGCCGTACCAGGGCGTTCATGCCGGGTGCGGGCACCCAGTGCGGCTCCAGCGCGGGCAGGGCGGCCTCGGCGACCCGGCCCCGGGCATCGAGCACGCGCACGGCGTTGGCGCTCCAGCGCTTGCACAGGCCGGGCGCGGTGTCCAGGGCCCGCTCGAAACGCGGGTCGCGCACGGTGAAGTACTGGCTGCCGTGATCGAAGGTGCCGAAGGGGCTGGCGTGCGTGGCCATGCGCCCGCCATAGCCCCGGCTCTTCTCGAACACCGAGACCTGGTGGCCGGCCTGGGCCAGCGTGCGGGCGCAGGCGATGCCGGCCATGCCGGCACCGACGACGGCGAAATGCCGCGGCGCCTTGGCGCGCGATGGAGTGGAGGTCTTTTTCATGGTGGGCTTGCGAGCTGAGACAGCTTCGACTCTACACGCTGCGGTGCCGCTGCAGCAGCGCGGCGCGCGTGGCCGGTGCCTCCAGGTGCTGCAGCCACCATTGCAGGGCACGCCCCGGAGGCCCCGCGCCGGCGCCGCGCCAGGCGTAGCTCAGCGAGGTCAGCCGCGCCGGCCGCTGCACGCGCTTGGCGACCAGGCGGCCGGTCTCGACATAGGGCTGGGCCAGGCTTTCGGGCAGAAAGCCGCCGCCCAGCCCGCGCAGCTGCGCGTCGAGCTTGGCGCGCATATTGGGCACGGTGAAGACATCCTGCCCTCCGAGCAGGCCTATGGTCAGGCCGCCGCCGCGCTGCACCGAGTCGGCCACGGCCACGGCACGGTGCTGCTGCAGCAGCGCGTCGCTCAGTGGCTCGTCCGCCGCGGCCAGCGGGTGGTGCGGCGCCACGGCGTAGACGAAGCCGATCTGGCCCAGGGGCTTGTGGTGGATCTCGGCGCGCGCGCCGGCCTCCAGCGGCACGCCTATGGCCAGGTCGGCCTGGCCCGAGCTCAGCGCCGCCAGCGTGCCGGACAGAGTCTCGTCGCGTATGCGCAGGCGCGTCGGCGGGTTCTGCGCCAGAAAGGCCTCGCAGAGCTCCATCACCACGGCCTGCGCGATGGCGCTGTCCACCGCCAGCGTGAACTGCGACTCCCAGCCGGTGGCGACGCGCCGCACGCGGTTGGCCATGGCATCGATTTCGTCGAGCAGGCGCGCGCCTTCGCGCAGCAGCTCGGCACCGGCCGCCGTGGGTCGCGCCTGGCGCGCGCTGCGGTCGAACAGCAGCACGTCCAGCGCATCCTCGATCTGGCGCACGCGGTAGGTCAGGGCGCTGGGCACCAGGCCAAGCTGGCGGGCGGCCGCGGCGAAGCTGCCCGTCGCAGCGATGGCCTGCAGCATGGCGAGCGCGTCGGGGGTCAGGACATCGCGTGGCGTTTGCATGGCGAGGTGTTTTCGATTCAAATATTTTGAATGATGCCATCAAGCCGCGTGGACCGCAGCAGCCGGATGCCGCTCTAAAGTTTGGGCATTGACGGAGATCAACCATGCTCAAGATTCGCAAATCCCAGGACCGCGGCCATGCCGACCATGGCTGGCTCAAGTCGTACCACAGCTTCTCGTTCGCCAACTACTACGACCCGGCCCACATGGGCTGGGGCAAGCTGCGCGTGATCAACGAGGACCGCATCGCGCCCGGTGCCGGCTTCGGCGCCCATGGCCACCGCGACATGGAGATCATCAGCTACGTGCTGTCGGGCGAGCTCGCGCACAAGGACAGCATGGGCAATGTGCAGGGCATACAGCCGGGCGAGGTGCAGCGCATGAGCGCCGGCCGCGGCGTGATGCACAGCGAGTTCAACCATGCGCCGGGCCAGACCACGCATTTCCTGCAGATCTGGATCGAACCGAACGAGCGCGGCATCGCGCCGGGTTACGAGCAAAAGCGCTTCGACGACGCGGGCAAGCGCGGCCAGCTGCGGCTGGTCGCCTCGCCCGACGGCGCGCAGGGCTCGGTGACTATCCATGCCGACGCGGCGCTCTACGCCGGCCTGTTCGACGGCGCTGAATCGGCCCGCCTGGTGCTGGATCCGGCGCGCAAGGCCTATGTGCACCTGGTGCGCGGCGCCCTGCAGGTCAACGGCCAGGCGCTGTCGGCCGGCGATGCGGCCCTGCTGGCGGACGAGGCCGAGCTGCGGCTGAGCCACGGCGAGGCGGCCGAGGTGCTGGTGTTCGACCTCGCGCCCTGAACGATTTCTTTTTTTCTCAACCCACCGTAAGGACTCATGATGTTCAACACCCTGCAAAACCCCCTCGCCCTGATCGGCCGCCTGCTGCTGGCCTGGCTGTTCCTGCCCGCGGGCATTTCCAAGATCTCCGGCTTCGCCGGCACGGTCGGCTACGCCGCCTCGGTGGGCTTGCCCATGCCGCAGCTGGGCACGGCGGTCGGCCTGGTGGTCGAGATCGTCGGCGGCCTGGCCCTGATCGTCGGCTTCGGCACGCGCTGGGCGGCGCTGGTGCTGGCGCTGTTCACCCTGGTGGCCAGCTTCTTCTTCCACGCCTACTGGGCGCTGCCGGCCGAGCAGCAGATGATGCAGTCCCTGATGTTCTACAAGAACATCGCCGTCACCGGCGGCCTGCTGGTGCTTGCCGCCTTCGGCGCCGGCGCCTGGAGCCTGGACGCGCGGCGCGAGAACGCCTGACCGGCGTGCGCAAGACCGCGCGCCCGAGCGGCCGGCGCGCGGCCCAGGCAGCCGGCGGGCTGCAGGGGTAAACTGGCACCGGGCCCTGCGCCCGGGGGCTCTGTTTGGGGTCCACGAAAAGGAGATGCGCATGCATACCAAGCTGCTGGAGCGACGGCCATGGGCATGATGCTGGTGCTGCAAGGGCATGAGAAGGACCTGGGCGGCGGCTTCAGGGTGCGGCGCCTGCTGCCGGCCCTGCAGCGCCAGGCGGTCGGCCCCTTCCTGTTTTTCGATCATTTCGGCCCGGTCAGCGTGTCGCCCGGCGAGGACCACGACGTGCGCCCGCACCCGCACATCGGCCTGGCCACCGTGACCTACCTGTTCGAGGGCGCCATCCTGCACCGCGACAGCCTGGGCTCGGTGCAGCGCATCGAGCCAGGCGCCATCAACTGGATGACGGCCGGCCGCGGCATCGTGCATTCGGAACGCCGCCCCGACGAGCTGCGCCAGCAGACCCACACCAACCACGGCATACAGCTGTGGGCCGCCTTGCCGCTGGGGCACGAGGAGGCCGAGCCCAGGTTCGAGCACACGGCCGCCGACGCGCTGCCGGAGCTGCAACTGGGCGACGCCCGGGTGCGCCTGCTGATCGGCGACGCCTTCGGCCAGCGCTCGCCGGTGTCGACCTTCTCGCCCACGCTCTACCTGGACGTGCAGCTGCCCGCCGGTGGGCGGCTGGAATTGCCGCCGTTGGCCGAGGAGCTCGCGGTGTATGCGGTCGACGGCCCGCTGCGCGTGGACGGCGAGCCGCTGGAGGCGCAACGCCTGGCTGTGCTGGTGCCGGACCGGGGTGCGCACCTGCAGGCCGATGCCGCTGCGCGCTTCATGGTGCTGGGCGGCGAAGCGCTGGACGGGCCGCGCTATATCTGGTGGAACTTCGTCTCGAGCCGGCGCGCGCGCATCGAGCAGGCGGCTGAGGACTGGCTGGCACAGCGCCTCGGCCAGGTGCCCGGCGAGACCGAGTTCGTGCCCCTGCCGGAGCGGCGCTTCAAGGCCTGAACCGGACCGGCCGCACCGAGCGCATGGCCCCGCTTGCTACCATGCGGCCATGAAGATCCTCTCCATGCTGCCCTGGGCCGACTGGCTCGCCCTGGCCAGCTTTTTCGGGCTCTGGGCGGGCTATGCCTGGTTCGCCAAGTTCTGGGGCCTGCGCCAGCGCTCGCTGATCGCCACCACCAACCGCTACCGCGGCTACTGGATGATGCAGGCCACGGCGCGCGACCCGCGCATGCTGGACGGCCTGATCACGCAGAACCTCTCGAGCACGCCTTCCTTCTTTTCTTCGACCACCATCATCATCATCGGCGGTCTGTTGGCCCTCTTGGGCACCACCGACAAGGCCGCCGAGCTGGTGCGCGAGATCCCGTTCGCCCAGCCCACGCCCATGCTGGTGTTCGAGTTCAAGATCCTGGTGCTGTTGGCGATCTTCGTCTACGCCTTTTTCCGCTTTTCCTGGTCGATGCGCCAGTACACCTTCGTCGCGCTGGTGATAGGCTCCATGCCGCCGGTGGAGGATTTCCTGTCGGGACGGGCCGACCGCCAGCACTATGCCGAGCGTGCCGGCGCCCTGGTCGGCCTGGCCGCCGAGGCCTTCAACGACGGCCTGCGCGCCTACTACTTCTCGTTCGCCGCCATGGCCTGGTTCTTCTCGCCGCTGGCCCTGGTGCTGGCGACGGCCCTGGTGGTCATGATCCTCTACAGCCGCGAGTTCCGCTCGGACGTGCTGCAGGTCCTGCGTGATTGATATGGCCCCCACGCTTGTCACTTCGTGTACTGCGCTGGGCTCGCGCAGCGTCCGTGCGCGCAGCTGTACAGCGCAGCGAGCCCATGCCGGGCCTGCGCTATGCACGTTCCGAGGCATCACGCTTCAGCCCGGCCCCGAGGGGGCCGCAGTCGCCTTGGGGCGGCCCGGCGGCGACTGATCCCTGCCTGCGCCGGGCTTTCAAGCCGCCGCGCGCAGTTCCTTGTCCAGCGCCTCGCGCTCGTCGAACACGAAGCAGCGGCCCTGGTAATGGGCGCCGTCGGTCTCCTCGAAGTACTTGAGGATGCCGCCCTCGAGCTGCCAGACATGCTCCAGGCCGGCCTCGCGCATGAAGATCGCGGCCTTTTCGCAGCGTATGCCGCCGGTGCAGAAGCTCACCACGGTCTTGTCCATCAGCTCGTCCTTGTGCGCCAGCAGCGCCTGGGGGAACTCGGTGAACTTGGCGATGCGCCAGTCGATCGCGCCCTCGAACGTGCCGTGGTCCACCTCGAAGGCGTTGCGCGTGTCCAGCGTGACCACCGGGCGGCCGGCGTCGTCGTGGCCCTGGCCCAGCCAGCGCCGCACGGTGGCCGCGTCCACAGCCGGCGCGCGACCTTCAGGATGCGAGGAATCGGGCCGGATGGTCGGGTGGTCCATGCGGATGATCTCGCGCTTGAGCTTGACCCGCATGCGGCGAAACGGCTGCTCGGCCGACCAGCTCTCCTTGGGCTGCAGGTCGGTAAAACGAGGGTCCTGGCGCAGCTGGGCCACGAAGCCGCGCACCGCTTCGGCGGGGCCGGCCAGGAACAGGTTGATGCCTTCCTCGGCCAGCAGCACCGTGCCCTTGAGGGCCAGCGCCAGGGCCTGCTCGTGCAGGCGCTCGCGCAGGGCGGCCGCGTCGGGCAGGGGGACGAACTTGTAGGCCGAGATGTTCAGGATGTGGTTCACGGCGCTATTTTAAAAAGCCTGTCAAGCCCCGGGGCGCGGGGCCCCCACTTCTACAATCGGGAGCATGTTTGTCCACCTGCGCCTGCACACCGAATTCTCCGTCGTCGACGGCACCAACCGCATCGACGAGATCGTCAAGGCCGCCGCGGCCGACGGCCAGCCGGCCCTGGCCATCACGGACCTGAACAACCTGTTCGGCGCCATCAAGTTCTACAAGGAAGGGCGCGGCAAGGGGGTCAAGCCCGTGATCGGCGTGGAGATCCTGCTCGAGGGCCTGGGCCAGGACCCGGCCGCCACCTCGCGCCTGCTGCTGCTGGTGCAGAACAATCAGGGCTACCTGAATCTGTCCGAGATCCTGGCGCGCGCCTGGACCGCCAACGTGGTCAAGGCCCAGGCCGTGGTCAAGCTGGCCTGGCTCCAGGAGCTGAACGAGGGCCTGATCGCGCTGTCCGGCGCCCAGGCCGGGGCCGTGGGCCAGGCCCTGGTGCAGGGCGACGAGGGTCGCGCGCACGAGCTGGCCTTGCAACTGGCCTCGGTGTTCCCGCACCGCTTCTACCTGGAGCTGCAGCGCGCCGGCCGCCCCGAGGACGAGACCCATGTGGTGGCGGCGGTGCAGCTGGCCGCGCGCATGAAGCTGCCCGTGGTGGCCACCCACCCGGTGCAGTTCGCCGGCGAGGACGACTACGAGGCGCACGAGGCGCGCGTGTGCATCGCCGAGGGCGAGATCCTGGGCAATGCGCGCCGGGTGCGCAAGTTCACGCGCGAGCAGTACTTCAAGAGCGCGGCGCAGATGCAGGCCTTGTTCGCCGACCTGCCTTCGGCACTGGCCAACACGCTGGAGATCGCCAAGCGCTGCAACCTGAGCCTGGTGCTGGGCAAGCCGCAGCTGCCCAACTTCCCTATCCCGGGCGGCCTGACCATGGAGGAATATTTCCGCCAGGTCTCGCTGGAGGGCCTGGAGGAGCGCCTGGCCCATCTCTACGCGAACGTGGCCGAGCGCGACGGCCAACGCCCGCGCTACCTGGAGCGGCTGGAGTTCGAGATCAACACGATCCTGAAGATGGGCTTTCCCGGCTACTTCCTGATCGTGGGCGACTTCATCAACTGGGCCAAGAACAACGGCTGCCCCGTGGGGCCGGGCCGCGGCTCGGGCGCGGGCTCGCTGGTGGCCTACGCGCTCAAGATCACCGACCTCGACCCGCTGCAGTACAACCTGCTGTTCGAGCGCTTCCTGAACCCGGAACGCGTCTCGATGCCCGACTTCGACATCGACTTCTGCCAGTCCAACCGCGACCGCGTGATCGACTACGTGAAGGAGAAGTACGGCAAGGACGCGGTGAGCCAGATCGCCACCTTCGGCACCATGGCCGCGCGCGCCGCGATCCGCGACGTGGGCCGGGTGCTCGACATGAGCTACACCTTCTGCGACGGCATCTCCAAGCTGATCCCGAACAAGCCGGGCCAGCACATCACGATCGCCGACGCGATCAAGGCCGAGCCCATCCTGGCCGAGCGGCTGGAGAAGGAGGACGAGGTCAAGACCCTGCTGGCGCTGGCGCAGAAGCTCGAGGGCATGACGCGCAACATCGGCATGCACGCCGGCGGCGTGCTGATCGCGCCGGGCAAGCTGACCGATTTCTGCCCGCTCTACCAGCAGCCCGGCAGCGAGTCGGCCGTGAGCCAGTACGACAAGGA
Organism: Ramlibacter sp. 2FC; assembly: GCF_005503345.1. Lineage (NCBI taxonomy): Bacteria > Pseudomonadati > Pseudomonadota > Betaproteobacteria > Burkholderiales > Comamonadaceae > Ramlibacter > Ramlibacter sp. 2FC. Next base: position 2,553 of record NZ_SCMM01000069.1, on the reverse strand, counting down.
CGACGTGGAGGCCATCGGCCTGGTGAAGTTCGACTTCCTGGGCCTGGCCACGCTGACCATCCTGGAGATCGCGCGCGAGTTCATCATGAAGCGCCATCCGGGGCAGGAGGGCTTCGCCTTCGAGAACATCCCGCTCGACGACGGGCCGACCTACAGGCTGTTCCAGGAGGGCAAGACCGAGGCCGTGTTCCAGTTTGAAAGCCGCGGCATGCAGGGCATGCTGCGCGATGCCAAGCCGACGCGTCTGGAGGACCTGATCGCTCTCAACGCCTTGTATCGGCCGGGCCCCATGGACCTGATCCCCAGCTTCGTGGCGCGCAAGCATGGCCGGGAGACCATCGAGTACCCGCACCCCATGGTGGCCGAGATGCTGTCCGAGACCTACGGCATCATGGTCTACCAGGAGCAGGTGATGCAGACCGCGCAGATCCTGGGCGGCTACTCGCTGGGCGGCGCCGACATGCTGCGCCGCGCCATGGGCAAGAAGAAGGCCGAGGAAATGGCCGAGCACCGGGCCATCTTCCGCGCCGGTGCGGCCAAGAACGATATCAGCCAGGAGAAGGCCGACGAGGTGTTCGACCTGATGGAGAAGTTCGCGGGCTACGGCTTCAACAAGTCGCACGCCGCCGCCTACTCGCTGCTGGCCTACCACACGGCCTGGCTCAAGGTGCACTACCGCGCCGAGTTCTTCTGCGCCAACATGACGGTGGAGATGGACGACACCGACAAGCTCAAGGTGCTGTACGAGGACGCGCTCAAGATGGGCATCGCCTTCGAGCCGCCCGACGTCAACCGCGGCAACTACCGCTTCGAGCCGGTGTCGGACAAGCTGATCCGCTACGGCCTGGGCGCCGTCAAGGGCACGGGCCAGCAGGCCATCGAGGCCATCGTCAAGGCCAGGGAGGAGGGCGGGGCCTTCACCAGCCTGTTCGACTTCTGCGTGCGCGTGGACCGCAGCCGCCTGAACAAGCGCACCGTGGAGGCGCTGATCAAGGCCGGCGCCTTCGACGCGCTGCAGCTCAACCGTGCGGCCCTGGTGGCCTCGCTGGACCGCGCCTTCGACTTCGCCAACGCCACCGCGGCCAACGCCAACCAGACCGGCCTGTTCGACATGATGGGCGAGGACGCGCATGGCGCCAGCACCCAGGAGCCGGACCTGGTCGAGACCACGCCCTGGGGCGTCAAGGAGCGCCTGACCTTCGAGAAGACGGCGGTGGGCTTCTACCTGTCGGGCCATTTGTTCGACGAGGTCCAGCGCGAGGTGCGCCAGTTCGTGCGGCGAACTGTCGAGGAGGTGTCCGAAAGCCGCGAGCCGCAATTGCTGGCCGGCATCATCGGCGACTTCCGCGTCATCAACGGCCAGCGCGGCAAGCTGGCGCTGTTCAAGCTCGACGACAAGACGGCCGTGATCGAGGCCACGGCCGACGAGAACGTGATCAACGCGCACCGCCACCTGCTCAAGGACGACGAGATGGTGGTCGTCATGGCCAAGAGCCAGCCCGACCGCTTCTCCGGCGGCTATCGCCTCAGCGTGAGCCAGGTCTGGGACCTGCCCACCGCGCGCTGCCGCTTCGGCAAGTACCTGCGCGTGGCGGTGAACGGCCGCGCGCCCGACATCGCGCGCCTGGTCAAGGAGTTCCCGGCGCGGCGCGAGATGTCGGAGCAGGGCGAGCTGGTGCGCGGCCTGATCGTGCGCCTGGCCGTGCAGCGTCAGCACGAGGAGGGGGGCGCCTGCGCCGAATTGCAGCTCGGCGAGGAAGCGCGCTTCTTCCCCAGCGACGCCGCGCTGGCCGGCTGGACCGCGCAGGCCGACCAGGGGCGGGCGCAGGTCGTCTACGAATGAGGCCGCAAGCCTCCGGGCGCTCGCGCGCCCTGGCCTGGGTCAGTCTTTCGGGCGGAAGCTGATCACGAGCGTCGAGGGCACGCGGCCGTCGACGTCGCGCGGCAGGACCTCGGTCTTGTCTATGGCCTTGAGCACGGCCTCGTCCCAGGCCTTGACGCCGCTGGGCTTGATCAGGCGCCGGCTGACGATGGTGCCGTCGGGCGCGGCGCGCACCTCGACCTCGGCCGTGGGGTTGCCGGCCACGTCGTCGGTGAACACGATGTTGGGCTTGATGCGCGCGCGTATGCGGCCCGCGTAGCCCGCCGAGGGACCGGCCGAGCGCTGGGCCGAGCCGCTGGCGCTCTCGCCGCCGGTGGCGCCGGCCAGGCCGGCGATGCGGCGCAGATGCTCCTGGCGCCGCGCATCTTCCTCTGCCTTGGCCCCAGCCTCCTTGCGCTTGGCCTCCTGCTCCTGCTTTTTCCTGTCCTCGGCGAGCTTGCGCTGCTTTTCCTTTTCCAGCTGCTCCTGCTTCTCGCGCTCCTTTTGCCGCTCGCGCTCTTTTTCGCGCTCCTGCCTTTCGCGTTCGGCCTTGGCGCGCTCGCGCTTGTCCTGCTCCTGCTTGAGGCGCTCCTGCTTTTCCTTCTCCAGGCGCTTCTTCTCGCGCTCCACGGCGATCTCGGCCTCGCGCTGGTCGGGTGCCGCCTGACGCGGCGGCGGGGCCGGACGCGGGG
>NZ_SCMM01000068.1:0-18638 GCF_005503345.1 Ramlibacter sp. 2FC | reverse complement strand
CCCCCTCAGGCCGCCTGGGCGGACAAGGACCTGCAGCAGGTCGAACTCCAGGCCATCCAAAGCGCCCTCGCGCGCTGTGGCGGCAATGTCTCGGCAGCGGCGCGCCTGCTGGGCGTGTCGCGCAACACCATCTACCGCAAGGTGCCGGAGCTGGCGCAGAAGAAGGACTAAGGCCGCGCCCGCCTGGGCCGGCTCAGGCGCCCGGACCTGGCGCCGCGGCGCCGCAGAGCGCGGCCCGCAGCGCCAGCGCCATGGCCGGTTCCGACGCCAGGTGGCCGGCGTGGACCCAGGTCGACACCACGGCCCCTACGGCCTCCTCTTCCCCCTCCTCACCCGCCCGTTCCGCCCCGGCCAGCCAGGCCTGCAGCCTGCGCGTGTTGCGCGGCGTGCAGACCGCATCGAAGCGGCCGTGCAGCAGCCGGACCGAACCCGGCCCCGCCTGCGCCAGCCATTCGCGCCAATCCGGCAAGGCGCCGCGCAGCAGGCGGTCGCAGCCACGCGACAGCAGCCGCGCCTGCAGCGCCAGCTTGCGCTGCTGCGCCGGCGCGAGCGGCCGCCCCATGCGCTGTGCCGCTGCGCTGCGGTTCGCGCTGCGCCGCAGATCGCTCCAGGCGCTGCGCAGGCGCGCCGGCGCCACGGCCGCGGCCACCCGCGCATCGGCCGCATGCAGCCAGGCCCGGCGGGCGCCGCGCGCCGCGCTGCGGCCCTCGGCCAGCCCCCAGGCATGGGCGAGCTCGCGCGCCGCTGGCACAGGTGTTGCAAAACGGAGCAGCCTGTGCGCCGCCGCCAGCCAGCCGGGCAGCCCCAGCCGCGATGGCGGCGGCAGGCCGGCGCGCCGCAGCGCAGCCCGCGGCATCGCGCGCACCAGGCCCCAGACATCGTCGGCGCCGCCCAGGAAGCTGCCGCGCAGCACCAGGCGCTCGACCGAGGCCGGGTGGCGGCGCAGATAGGCCAGCGCGAGATAGCTGCCCCAGGAGCCGCCGAGCAGGGACCAGCGCGGAACGGCCAGCGCGACGCGCAGCGCCTCGAGGTCCGACACCATCGCCGCCACCGGCAGGCGAGCGGAACGCCTGCCGCCCGCCGCGGCGCTGCCGCGCTGGTGCGGCCCCCAGGCCGCATGGCGCGCGCCGTCGAAGGCCGCCAGCAGCGCGGGCGAGGCGCCGCTGCCGGGACCGCCGTGCAGGGCCAGCCAGGGCGCGCCCCCGGCCTCGCCGAGCCGCCAGCCCGACTGCAGGCCGGTGGAGGTGGCCAGGCGCCAGGGCCGCGGCCCTGAAAGGGCCGGCGTTGTGGAGCCGGAGACGGGGTGAGACTTCATGGCACGGATGGTGCATGCAAGAGGCATGCAAAGCGTTGTTGTTCCGGCCTGCAACAGCCGGTGCGATACCGACTCTGCATTCCCATCAAGCACTTCAGGAGACTCTCATGCAATGGACCACGCCCACCTTCGTCGACATGCGTTTCGGCTTTGAGATCACGATGTACATCGCGAACCGCTGAAGCCGCAGGCTGCGGCGCGCGTGCCAACACTGGCCCGCACCGCAGCCTGTCGCCAAGCCCCCGCCGCCATGGCTGAATCCACCTACCTCCGCGTCCTGGGCGCATCCGCCGGCGGCGGCTTCCCCCAGTGGAATTGCAATTGCGCGAACTGCCGTGGCGTGCGCGCCGGCCAGCCCGGCCTGACGCCGCGCACCCAGTCCTCGGTGGCCTGGAGCCGCGACCGCCAGGACTGGCTGCTGTTCAACGCCTCGCCCGACATCCTCACCCAGCTGCGCGCGCAGGCCCAGCTGCAGCCCGCGCGCGCCCTGCGCGACAGCGGCATCGCCGCCGTGCTGCTGATGGACGCGCAGATCGACCATGTGACCGGCCTGCTGATGCTGCGCGAGCGCGGCACGCCGCTGCCGCTGCACGCCACGCCCGAGGTCCTGGGCGACCTCGCGAGCGGCCTTCCCTTGATCCCCCTGCTCGGCCACTACTGCGGCGTGCAGCAGCATCCGCTGGCGCTGGACGGCAGCGCGCTGCGCTGGCCCTTCCTGCCCGCCGCGCGCCTGGAGCCCCTGGCCCTGAGCAGCAAGCCGCCGCCCTACTCGCCCTGGCGCGAGGCGCCGCGACCCGGCGACAACATCGGCGTCTCCCTGGTCAACGAGCGCACCGGCCGGCGCCTGTTCTATGCGCCCGGCCTGGCCGAGATCGGCCCAGCCGTGTGGCAGGCCATGCAGGCCGCCGACGTGGTGCTGGTCGACGGCACCTTCTGGACCGACGACGAGATGATCCGCAGCGAGCTAGGCACCAGGCGCGCCCTCGAGATGGGCCACCTGCCGCAGTCCGGGCCGGGCGGCATGCTCGAGCAGCTGGCGCGGCTGCCCGCCAGCACGCGCAAGCTGCTGATCCACATCAACAACAGCAACCCCATCCTGCGCGAAGACGGCCCCGAGCGAGCCCAGCTCGCGGCCGCCGGCGTGGAAGTGGCCTGCGACGGCATGGAGATCGCCTTCTGATGGACACCCTGCACGAACCCGCCTGGAGCCGCGAAGACTTCGAGGCCAGGCTGCGCGCCAAGGGCGCGGCCTACCACATCCACCACCCGTTCAACCTGCGGCTCAACAGCGGCCGGTGCAGCGCCGACGAGGTACGCACCTGGGTCGCCAACCGCTTCTACTACCAGGTCTGCATTCCGCGCAAGGACGCCGCCGTCCTCGCCAACATGCCCGACCGCGAGCACCGGCGCCTGTGGGCCCAGCGCATCCTGGACCACGACGGCCATGGCGACTTCGAAGGCAGCGCCGCCGGCGGCATCGAGGCCTGGACCCGCCTGGCCGAGGCCGTGGGGCTGGACCGCGAAGCGCTCTGGAGCCTGCGCCTCGTCGTTCCCGGCGTGCGCTTCGCCTGCGACGCCTATCTGAACTTCGCGCGCCAGGCGCCTTGGCAGGAGGCCGTGTGCTCCTCGCTGACCGAAATGTTCGCGCCGCAGATCCACAAGGACCGGCTGGCGACCTGGCCGCAGCATTACCCCTGGATAGAGCCTGCGGGGCTGAGCTATTTCCGCCAGCGCATCCCCCTGGCCAGCCGTGACGTGGAGCATGGCCTGCGCGTCACGCTCCAGCATTTCGACACGCGGGCGCTGCAGCTGCGCGCGCTGGACATCCTGCAGTTCAAGCTGGACATCCTGTGGTCCATGCTCGACGCGATAGCACAGGCCTGCGCGGCCGGCCAGGGCAGCGCACTGGCCCGCGCCTGAGACATCACTTCCGTCGCCCAAGGTGAACCTCATGAGCACGCACGAAAGCTGGAAACCCCGCATCGCCCCCGGCATGCGCCTGCAGATGGAGCCCACCCAGAACGCCTGGGTGCTGCTCTACCCGGAAGGCATGGCCAGGCTCAACCCCTCGGCCAGCGAGGTGCTGCGGCGCTGCGATGGCACGCTGGACGTCGCGGCCATCACCGCCGAGCTCGAAGGCCTGTTCGAGATCCGGGGCATCTTGCCGCAGGTCCAGGAGCTGGTCGACGAAGGAGCGCGCCGTGGCTGGATCGTCTGAGGCCGCTGCAGTCCAGCCGCCGTTCTGGCTGCTGGCCGAGCTCAGCTACCGCTGCCCGCTGCACTGCGTGTTCTGCTCCAACCCGGTCGACTATGCCGGCCTGGGCGACGAACTCGACACCGCGTCCTGGAAGCGCGTGTTCGAGGAGGCGCGCGCCATGGGCGCGGTGCAGCTCGGCTTCTCGGGCGGCGAGCCGCTGCAGCGCGAAGACCTGGAGGAGCTCGTGGCCCATGCGCACGGCCTGGGCTTCTACACCAACCTGATCACCTCGGGCATTGGCCTCAGCCCCGAGCGAGCGCGCCGGCTCAAGGCCGCCGGCCTGGACCATGTGCAGCTCTCGTTCCAGGACTCCACGCGCGAGCTCAACGACTTCCTGAGCCACACGCGCACCTTCGAGCTCAAGAAGCGCGTCGCCGCCCTGATCAAGGCCAACGGCTGGCCCATGGTGATGAACGTGGTGCTGCACCGGCACAACCTGCCCCATGTGGAACGCATCATCGAGCTCGCGGTCGAGCTCGGCGCCGAATACCTGGAGCTGGCCAACACCCAGTACTACGGCTGGGCCTGGCTCAACCGCGAGCACCTGCTGCCCAGCGCCGAACAGCTGCGCGAAGCGGAACGCGTGGTGAACCGCTGCCGCGAGCGGCTGAACGGGCGCTGCAAGATCCTGTTCGTCGTGCCCGACTACTTCGAGGAGCGGCCCAAGGCCTGCATGAACGGCTGGGGCTCGGTGTTCCTGGCCGTGGCGCCCGACGGCCTGGCCATGCCCTGCCACGCGGCCCGCCAGCTGCCGGGCCTGGCCCTGCCCAGCGTGCGCGAGCAAAGCCTGCGCGAGATCTGGCACCACAGCCCGGCCTTCAACGCCTACCGCGGCTCGGACTGGATGGCCGAGCCCTGCCGCTCCTGCGACGACAAGGGCAAGGACTTCGGCGGCTGCCGCTGCCAGGCCTGGCTGTTCACCGGCGACGCGGCCGCCACCGACCCGGTCTGCGGCAAGAGCCCGGAGCACGAGCAGGTGGTGAAGGTGGTGCGGCGCGCAGCAGCGCCGGCCGCCCATCCGCTGGTGTTCCGCAACGAAGCCGCCTCGCGCGACCCGGCTGTGCTGGCGCGCGCCCTGGCGCGCTAAGACCGTCGTTGCGCTCCACGCCATCGCGCCCGCGCTGCGACGCGGTGCCGTGTTCCGTTCATGTCCCCCGGCGCCGGCCTTCGTCCGTCGCCTCCTCCTTTTCACTGCACACGACACCGCGCCGCAGCGCTCCGGCCAGCTCTGTGGTGCGCGAAGCAGAGGCGCGCGACGGGTGGTGGACCCGAAGGGGACGGCGGGTGAAGGGCGCAGTCAAGGAGGAGACGAGGGCGGCACGCCCTCGTCGGGGGACATGAACGGAGCCGTTCGCCCACCGTCCCCGTCTCGCCGCGCAAGAGGGGGCTTCAATGCGTCAGCACCCAGCCCACGATGCGCCGCACGTCCGCCTCGGGCAGCGCGCCATGCGGCGGCATGGGGATGCGGCCCCAGGTGCCGCGCGAGCCGTTGCGCACGCTCTGCGTGAGCCGGTCGGCGGCGTCGGCCTGGCCGCGGTTCTTCTCGGCGATCGCCTTGAACGCCGGGCCGACCACCTTTTCCGCGGCGGAGTGGCAGGACATGCAGCCCGCGTCGCGCGCCAGCTGCTCGGGTGAGTTGGCCCAGGCCGCGGACGCCGACAGCGCCGCGCACAAGGCGAGATGTTTGAGCCCATGGGGCATAGGAATTGGCATGGCCATCGCTCCAGATCAATGTCGAAGAAGCCGCGGGCGGCGCATCGCCCGCCCGCGGCGCTGCATCAGCCCTTGTGGAGCTTGAACACCCAGATCGAGCCGCCCTGCTCGAGGAAGTTGACCTTCTTGGCCACCTCACCGCCCCACAGCGGCACGGCACCGCCCCAGCCCGAGACCACGGAGACATACTGCTCGCCGTCCTGCTCCCAGGTGACGGGCGGCGCGACGATGCCCGAGCCGGTCTGGAACTGCCAGACCACCTTGCCAGTCTTGGCGTCGGCCGCCTTCAGGTAGCCCTCGGGCGTGCCCCAGAACACCAGGTTGCCGGCCGTGGTCAGCACCCCGCCCCACAGCGGCGCGGAGTTCTTGACCTCCCAGGCGATCTTGCCGGTCCTGGGGTCGACGGCGCGCAGCGCGCCGATGTAGTCCTCGTACAGCGGCTTGATCGTGAAGCCCGCGCCCAGGTAGGCCGCGCCCTTCTTGTAGGTGACGGGTTCGTTCCAGATGTCCATGCCCCATTCGTTGGCCGGCACGTAGAACAGGCCGGTCTGCGGGCTGTAGGCCATGGGCATCTGGTTCTTGCCGCCGAGGAAGGACGGCGCGGCGAACACGTCCTGGCCCTTCTTGCCGTCGCCGGCCGTGGGGTCGCCGGGCCGGCCCTCAGCCACGAAGTCGGGCCGGCCCGTGGCCTTGTCTATGCCCTTGGCCCAGGTCACCTTGGTCACGAAGGGGAAGGCGTTCTGCAGCTTGCCGTTCTCGGCGTCGATCACGTAGAAGAAGCCGTTGCGGTCGGCCTTGGCGCCCATGCGCTTGCCGCCCATGTCGAAGGTGACGAACTCGTTCACGCCGTCGAAGTCCCAGCCGTCGTTGGGCGTGGTCTGGTAGTGCCACTTGATCTGGCCGCTCTTGACGTCGAGCGCGACCGTGGAGGCCGAGTACAGGTTGTCGCCCTTGCGCAGGTGGCTGTTCCAGGGCCCGGGGTTGCCGGTGCCGAAATAGGCCAGCCGGGTCTTGGGATCGTAGGTGCCGCCCAGCCAGGTGGCGGCGCCGCCGGTCTTCCACATCTCGCCGGGCCAGGTGGCGTTGGTCGTGCCGCTCACGCCGGTCTCGACCGCCTTGCCCTCGGCGTCGTAGCGGTAGCCCATGTGGCCCTCGACCATGGGGCGCACCCAGACCAGCTTGCCGCTCATCGGGTCGCGCGCCTCGACGCGGCCGACCACGCCGAACTCGCCGCCCGACACGCCGGTCAGCAGCAGGCCCTCGGCGATCAGCGGGGCCGCGGTGTAGGAGTAGCCGGCCTTGTAGTCGTCGATCTTCTCGCGCCACACCACCTTGCCGCTGTCCTTGTCGAGCGCCACGAGCTGGGCGTCCAGGGTGCCGAAGATCACCAGGTTGCCGTAGATGGCCGCGCCGCGGTTGATCACGTCGCAGCAGGGCATGATGCCCTCGGGCAGGCGGTGCTCGTACTTCCAGAGCTTCTGGCCGGTCTTGGCGTCCACGGCGAACAGGCGCGAGTACGAGGCCGTGACGTACATCTTGCCCTCGTGGATCAGCGGCTGCGACTGCTGGCCGCGCTGCTTCTCGCCGCCGAAGGACATGGACCACACCGGCACCAGGTTCTTGATGGTCTTGGCATTGACCTGGGCCAGGGTCGAGTGGCGCTGGCCTTGCGGGCCCAGGCCCCAGCTCAGCACGTCGCCCGGCGTCTTGGCGTCGTTCTCTATCATGGCGTCGGTGACGCCGGCAGCCTGTGCGCCCAGCTGGGTCGCGGCCATCAGCACAAGAAGGCTGAGCAGTTTGCGTTTCATCGCGTTGTCTCCTGTGGGTTTGCCTGCATGGGGGTTGTTGCTTCGGCCCGGGCCTGGCCCCGACCACTGGATCCCCGTCCCCATTTGCGCCAGAGTTCCAACACTCTTTTGGCAAAACCCGTGCCACCGGAAAAACCGCCCTGACGCGGGTCAAATCCCCCGGAAAACGCCGACCTTGTTCCAGCCTGGCACAAGGCGCTGTCACAGCCCGCTGCTCCACGCGGAGACAGGCTCAGTCTCCTTTGCGCCTGATCCAGCCGCGCTGCGGGTCGTAGCCGCGCAGGGCCAGGGCGCTGGCCACGGCCAGCGTGGCGACGACGACCGCCAGCGCCTCGCCGTTGAGCTGCCCGTGCAGGGCAAAGCGCAGCGCCTCCACGGCGTGGGTGAAGGGATTGAGCTGGGCCAGCCGCTCGAGCCACAGCGCACCCGACTCGCGCAGCTTCCACAGCGGGTAGAGCGCGCTGCTGATGAAGAACATGGGGAAGATCACGAAGTTCATCGCACCGGCGAAGTTCTCGAGCTGGCGCACGTAGACCGACAGCCACAGCCCCAGCGCGGCCAGCATCAGCGCCACCAGCAGCATCACCGGCAGGGCGGCGAGGATCTGCCCCGCCGACAGGCCCAGGTCCAGCGCCCAGGCCAGCGCGGCAAACACCACCATCTGCAGCAGCGACAGCGCGGCCGCCGCGAGCAGCTTGGACAGCAGCAGCCAGCTGCGCGGCAGCGGCGCCGTCAGCAAGAGGCGCATGGCGCCGGTCTCGCGGTCGTGCACCAGGGCCAGCGAACTCTGCATGCCGTTGAACAGCGCCACCATCGCCAGCAGGCCGGGCAGCACGTAGAGCCGGTAATCGATGTAGGTGTCGTAGGGCGGCAGGATGGCCACGCCGAACACGTTGTGAAAGCCGGCCGCGAACACCAGCAGCCACAGCAGCGGCCGCACCAGCGCGGCCCCGAGCCGGGCCGGCTGGCGCAGGAAGCGGCCGACCTCGCGGCGCACGATGGCGCCCATGGCGCGCCAGCGGTGGGCCAGCGGGCCGGGCCGGGTCAGCGTTTCTTGCATGCGCTCTCGCCTTCGTCGGCGCCCAGGGTGTCGAGCCGCTCGCGCGGGTGCATGGCGCCCTCCAGTGGCGCCACCGCCGCCACGCCGTCGCCATGCGCGAGGATCAGCGGCTGGCGCAGCTGCCCGTCCCAGGGGCGGAAGCTCACCGTGCCGCCCTTGAAGCCGTCCACCGTCACGCTGCCGCTGCGCAGGGCCTGCAGCTGCTGGGCCAGACTGGCGCGAGGCCTGTCCTCCAGCACCGCCGCGACCGCCTTGACCGCGACCCAGGCCGCCCAGTCCTGCCCGACCATGGGCCGCCCGGCCTGGCGCTGGAAACGCCGGTTGAGCTGGGGCGCGCCATAGCGCTCCCAGCGCGGGTGCCAGGCCAGCGCGACCAGGCCGGCATGGCCCGCCACCGGACGTGGCTGGGCCGTGTTGTAGGGCAGGCTGCGCGCGAACTCGCCGTCGCTGTCCAGCACCACCACGGCGTCGTGTGCCGGCTCGGCCGTCAGCAGCCGGGCATTGCCCTGCGCGCGCTGGCGCGGGTCGCCCGAGAGCAGGAAGCGGCGCTCGGCCTTCACGCGCAGGCCATGGCGCTTGAACGCCGCCTGCCAGACCTCGCGCAACCGGGCATCCTCGGGCCGCGGGCCGACCAGCCAGAGCAGCTCGCGCCAGCTGCGCGCGGCCAGCCACTGGGCCAGCGCGTCGGCGCGCATGCGATCGCTGGGCAGGGTGTGCAGCCACTGCGGGTGGCAGGCAGCGCCGCGCAGCTCGTCGCTGCCCTCGGCGACGTTGAACACGATGGGGGGCCGCGCAGCCAGGGCGACCCAGGCCTGCATCAGCGCCTTCTGCTGCGCCAGCGGCAGGTCCAGCAGCAGGTAATGGGCGCCGCGCTGCGCCAGCTGGGCCGCCAGGGCGGGGGCGTCCTGGCCGTCCCATTCCAGGCTCTGGAGCTTGAGCTGGTGCCCGGCGGCATCGAGCACCGGGCGGCTTTCCTCGGCTGCCACCTGGGCGGCGGCCAGCAGCCGCCCTGTGGGATGGCCGGGATAGGCCTGCTCGATGCGCGTGCGGTCCAGGCGCGGGTCGTCCTGCAGGCCCACCACCAGCAACTGCCAGGTCGCGGCCCCCGCTATGCCCGGGGCGAAGGCGAACGCGGCCGTCCAGGCCAGGCAGCGCGCCAGCATGGCTAGCATGGCGCCTCCCCTACTTCACCAGGATGCTGTGCGGCACGCGGCCGGCCGGCACCGTCTTGAGCGCGCGGCCGCCGGCCGTGTCGACGATGGACAGGTCGTCCGACAGGCCGTTGGCCACGTACAGGCGCGAGCCGTCGCGGCTCAGCGCCAGCCCCCAGGCGCGCTTGCCCACCAGCACCACGCGGCGCACGGCGCGGCTGGCCACGTCGACCTCGGCCACATGGTTGGCGCGGCCCAGGCCCACCCAGGCGGTCTTGCCGTCGGGCGTCATCAGGAGGTCCACGGGCGTGATGTCGCTCTTGCGCATGCCGGGCAGCTCGAAGGACAGCGTGTGCTTCACCGTGTGGCTGGCGGTGTCGACGATGCTGACGCTGGCCCCCAGCTCGTTGCTGACCCAGAGCTCGCGGCCGTCGGGGCTGAGCGCGAAACGGCGTGGGCGCTTGCCCACCTTGATCTGCGCCACGGCCTTGCGCCGGGCCAGGTCGATCACGTGGACCGCGTTCGCCACTTCGGACGTGACATAGGCCAGCCTGCCGTCCGGCGCGACCAGCACGCCCTCGGGCTCGCCGCCGGTCTTGACCGCGAACAGCGGCTTTTTGGTGGCCAGGTCGTAGGCCGCCAGCTCGCTGTCCTCCTCGATCGAGACATAGGCCGTGCGGCCGTCGGGCGAGAGGCCGAAGATCTCGGGGCTCTCGCCGGTCGGCACGGCATCGACCTGCCGGCCGGCCTCCGGGTCGACCACGCCGAGCTGCTGGCTGTCGCCGCAGGCCACCAGGATGCGGCGGCGGCCGTCCTGCCAGGCCATGTGGCGCGGACGCTTGCAGACCGCGATGGTCTTGAGCAGTGCGCCGTCCGGCTGCAGGACCAGGATCTGGTGGTCCTTCTCGCTGCTCACGTAGACCTGGGCGGCGGCGGGCGCGGCCAGCAAGGCCAGCAAGGCCCCGACCAGCCCGATCCGGCTCAGGCCATGCAGGGCCCGCCGGTGAATGAGGTGCGGCTCCATCGTGTGTCTCCGTTTTGTGTGTGGCTTGGAACGCAACGCAAAAAGCGGACCAGTGGCGTGGCAGGCACGGCTCCTGCTCCATACGGAGCAACTGCTCCATCCTGCAACACTGCCCATGAACATCCAGGCCACCGCACCCGCCCCGACCGCCACCGGCTGTGACACCGCCCTGCGGGTCGAGGGCCTGGGCAAGTCCTATGGCCGCCACAAGGCGCTGGACGAGGTCTGCTTCAGCTTGCGCCCCGGGCAATGGGGCGCGCTGCTGGGCGAGAACGGCGCCGGCAAGTCCACCCTGGTCCAGCTGCTGTGCGGCCTGTTCACGCCGGACCAGGGCCGCATAGAGATCCTGGGCCTGGACCTGGCGGCCCGCCCCTGCGAGGCGCTGGCCCAGCTCGGCGTGGTGTTCCAGCAGCCGACGCTGGACCTGGACCTCAGCGTGCTCGACAACCTGCGCTACCACGCCGGCCTGCACGGCATGGCGCCGGGCCTGGCGCGCCAGCGCATCGCCGAAGGGCTGGACTGGGCGGGCCTGGAACCCGTCGCGCGCGCCAGGGCGCGCACGCTCTCTGGCGGCAACCGGCGCAAGCTGGAGCTGGTGCGCGCCCTGCTGCACGCGCCCCGGCTGCTGCTGATGGACGAGGCCACGGTGGGGCTGGATACGGCCAGCCGCCAGCAGCTGCTGGAACTGGTGGAACGCCTGGTGCGCGAACAGGGCCTCAGCGTGCTGTGGACCACGCACTGGGTGCAGGAGGTGGCCCGGGCCGACGCGCTGCTGGTGCTCAAGCAGGGGCGGCTGCGCTTCGCCGCCCCGCCGGCCGCGCTGCTGGCGCGGACCGGCACCGAGGACCTGGAACAGGCCTTCCTGCAGCTGAACCGCGGCTGAGCGAAGGGGCCCGGCGCGGCTCTTGACCGCTCAGGCCGCCCAGCGCACCGTGCCGCTCCAGGCCGTGCCCAGCACCACCAGGCCGAACACGATGCGGTACCAGGCAAAGGGCACGAAGCTGTGGTTGGCGATGTAGCGCAGCAGCCAGCGCACGCAGACCCAGGCGCTGAGGAAGGAGAACAGCAGGCCCACGCCGAACAGCGGCAAGTCGGCCAGCGACAGCAGCGCGCGCTGCTTGTAGAGGCTGTAGGCGCCCGCGCCGATCAGGGTGGGGATGGCCAGGAAGAAGGAGAAGTCGGTCGCCGCGCGGCGCGACAGGCCCAGCAGCATGCCGCCGATGATGGTGGCGCCGCTGCGGCTGGTGCCCGGCACCATGGCCAGGCACTGCACCAGGCCGACCTTGAACGCGTCCAGCGCCGTCATGCTGTCCACGTTCTGGATGCGTGCCTCGCTCTGCGGGCGCTTCTCGGCCCAGAGGATCACGAAGCCGCCGAGGATGAAGGTGCTGGCCACCACGACGGGCGTGAACAGATGCGCCGTGATCGCCTTGCCCAGCAGCAGGCCCAGCACCACGGCCGGCAGGAAGCCGATCAGCACGTTCAGCGTGAAGCGCTGCGCCCTGGGCTGGCTGGCCAGGCCCTGCACGGTATCGCGCAGCCTGGCCCAGTAGACGATGACGACCGCCAGGATGGCGCCGGTCTGGATGGCGATGTCGAACACCTTGGCCTTCTCGTCGTCGAAGCCCAGCAGGGCGCCGGCCAGGATCAGGTGGCCCGTCGACGAGATCGGCAGAAACTCGGTCAGGCCCTCGACGATGCCCATGATGGCGGCCTTGACCAGCAAAACGATGTCCAAATCACTCTCCCTCGCTTGAGCCGCGCATGTTAACTGCTGGCGGGCGGCCCTCCGGCGCCGGCGTCCGCATCGGGGCCGCTCAGGGGCGCTCGACGGGAACCAGATGCAGTTGCAAGCCCCCCGGCACCACGCGCAGTTCGCCGGGCTGCAGGCCGCGGCGGCCGGCCTGCTGCAGGTCCTCGGGCCGGAAGCGGTGAATCGGAAAGTCCTGCAGCAGGTCCTGCGCCAGCAGGCCGCCGAGCCGACCGGCGCGCGACTGCTGGGCCGGCGGCAGGCCCGCCAGCTGGAATTCCTCGACCCGCACGTCGGCGAGGCGCACGCTGCTGTCGCTGGGCTCGTAGCGCAAGCCGTAGCTCAGCTGCAGCAGGCCGGTGTAGGCGCGCCCACCGGTCAGCGGCCCGCCCAGGCGGTAGGGCAGCTGGGTGGCGATGCGGTTTTCCTCCGGCATCAGCTTCAGGCGCGGCGCATCGAGCGCGATGTCGAACACCTCGAGGTAGCGGCCCTGGCGCGGGAACTCGCGCGCGATCAGGGCCGCCAGGCGGGCCTCGCTGATCTCGACGACCCGGGGCTCGGGCTGCAGGGCCGCGCAGGCCGCCAGCAGCAGGGCCAGGCACGGCAGGGCGACGCGCTTGAAGTTCATCCACATGGCGATTTCCTTGCTCGTTCGGCCTTACTCGTAGCGCAGGGCCTGGATCGGCAGCAGCCTGGAAGCACGCCGCGCCGGGTAGTAGCCGAAGAACACGCCGACCAGGGCCGAGAAGCCGGCCGCGAGCAGCACCGCGCCGGCCGTCATGCTGACCTGCCAGCCCGCGAAATGCCCCACGCCCCAGGTCGCCAGCCCGCCCAGGGCCACGCCGATCGCGCCACCCAGCAGCGCCAGCGTCACGGCCTCGATCAGGAACTGGGCCAGGATGTCGCGCCCGCGCGCGCCCACGGCCATGCGCAGGCCGATCTCGCGCGTGCGCTCGGTCACGCTGACCAGCATGATGTTCATGATGCCTATGCCGCCGACCACCAGGCTCACGCCCGCCACCGCGGCCAGCAGCAGCGTCATGATGCGGCTGGCCGACTCCTGGGCCTGCAGGATTTCGGTCAGGTTGCGGATGGCGAAGGGGTCTTCGGTGCCCGGTTGCACCTTGAAGCGCTGGCGCAGCAGCTCGGTGATGCCCTCCTCGGCCGCACGCATGCTCATGCCTTCGTGGACCTTGACCGAGATGCTGCCCACGCGCTTCAAGCGGCTGGCCGCGTCGCCGCCCCAGATGCGGTTGCGCAGGGTGCTGATCGGGATCATCAGCACGTCGTCCTGGTCCTGGCCCAGGCTGTTCTGGCCCTTGGTGTCCAGCACGCCCACGATGGTCATGGGCACGCCGCGCACGCGCACCATCTGGTCCACCGGGTCCTGGTCGCCGAACAGCTCGCGCGCCACGGTGGCGCCTATCCAGGCCACCTTGGCCGAGCCGGCCAGCTCCGCCGCGTCGAACGGGCGGCCCGACACCAGGCCCCAGTCGCGCGCCTCGAGGTAGTCGTTGGTCACGCCGAAGATGGTCGTGCCCCAGTTGCTGTTGCCGGCCACCACCTGGCCGCTGGTGCGCGAAGTGGGCGCGGCCACCTGCACCTCCGGGATCTCGAGCGCGATGGCCTGCGCGTCCTCCTCGGTCAGGCGCTGGCGCGTCTGCGCGCCCAGGCGCACGCCGGCCTGCGAGACCCCGCCCGGCAGCACCAGCATGATGTTGGAGCCCAGGCCCTTCATCTGCGCCTGCACGCGCTCGGTGGCGCCGCGGCCCACGGCGATCATGGTGATCACCGCCGCCACGCCGATGATGATGCCCAGCATGGTCAGGATGGAGCGCAGCGTGTTGGCGGCAAGCGCACGCCAGGCGGATCGGAGAGCAGCCAGCCAGCTCATGCAGGTGTCTCCTGGTCCCGCGCCTTCGGCTGCTGGACCACATCCTCCACGATCAGCCCGTCGCGGAACAGGATGCGCCGGCGCGCCCAGTCCGCGATGTCGTGCTCGTGCGTCACCAGCACCACCGTCATGCCCTGGCGGTTGAGCTCCGTCAGCAGGCCCATGATCTCGGCACTGGTCTGTGTGTCGAGCGCGCCCGTGGGCTCGTCGGCCAGGATCAGCGACGGCTGGTTGACCAGGGCGCGCGCGATGGCCACGCGCTGCTGCTGGCCGCCCGAAAGCTCGGCCGGCGTGTGGCGCCAGCGCTCGGCCAGTCCGACGCGCTGCAGCGCCGCCATGGCGCGCGCGTGCCGCTCGGCCGAGTGCACGCCGGCGTAGACCATGGGCAGCTCCACGTTCTCCAACGCGCTGGTGCGCGGCAGCAGGTTGAACTGCTGGAACACGAAGCCGATCTGGCGGTTGCGCAGTGCCGCCAACTGGTCGGGTGTCATGCGGTCCACGGGCTCGCCGGCCAGGCGCAACTCACCGGCCGTGGGCCGGTCCAGGCAGCCCAGGATGTTCATCAGCGTGGACTTGCCCGAGCCCGAGGCGCCCATGATGGCGACGAACTCGCCGGCCGCTATGTCCAGCGACACGCCACGCAGCGCCTGCACCTGCTGCTCGCCCATGGCGTAGTGCTTGGCCAGCCCGCGCGCTTCGATCAGGGCCATGCCGTACGCCCCTTCAGAAAGGCAGGCGCAGGCCGGCCGCCGGGCGCGACGCACCGCTGCCGCCGCTGGCGGCGGGCGTGCCGGTGATCACCAGCTGGCCCTCCTTGAGGTCGGCAGCCTCGGGGCTGTCGGCCGCCAGGCGCAGCTCGGTGCTGCTGCCGTCGCTGATGCCCAGCCGCACGCTGAGTGCGCGCGGCTTGCCGTCGGCGCCCAGCAGGTAGACGCGGCCGCGCGCCGCCGGCCCGCCGCGCGCCGCCTGCGCAGCCTCGGCCACCAGGGCCGTGTACTTGGGCTGCTGCTCGGGGGTCAGCAGCGCACCGACGCGGCTACGGATCTCGGCCGTGACGCGTTCGCGCGCCTTGCCGCGCTCCTCGGCCGGCAGCTCGCGCAGCTCGGCGAAGCGCGGCCGTGCCTCGGTGTAGATCGCGTCCACCTGCTGCTGCTGGGCGGGCGTGAGCTGCAGCTCGGCCACCAGGCGGGCGCGGAACGCCTCGGCGCCCTGGGCACGGGCCGCCGGCGCGTCGCTAGGCGCCGCGGGCTGGGACGGCTGCGCCGGCGGTTCGACGCCGGGAATGCGCACGCGCAGCGCCGCGTTCGGCAGCTTGAGCACGTCCTCGCGCTGGTCGGTGACGATGCGCACGTTGGCCGTCATGCCCGGCAGCAGCCGCGCATCGGGGTTGGAGAAGGCGATCACGCCCACGTAGGTGACCACATTGGCCAGGTTCTGCGCCGCCTTGCGCACCTGGGCCACGCGGCCCTCGAAGCTCTGGCCCGGAAAGGCGTCGACGGTGAACGTGGCCTTCTGGCCGGTGCGGATGCGGCCCACGTCGGCTTCGTCGATGGCAGCATCGACCTGCATGTCGCGCAGGTTCTGGGCGATGATGAACAGCTCGGGCGCCTGCAGGCTGGCCGCCACGGTCTGGCCGCGCTCGATGGCGCGCTTGATCACGATGCCGTTGACCGGCGACAGGATGCGGGTGCGTCCCAGGTCCACGCGCGCCTGCGCCAGCGCCGCCTGGCGCTGGGCCACGTTGGCCTGGGCGCTCTTGACCTGGGCCTCGGTCACGCCGAGCTGGGCCTGCGCCGACTTGAGCGACTCCTTGGCGGTGTTCACCGCCGCGCGCGTGCGGTCGGCCTCGCTCTGCGCGATGAAACCCTGGGCCACCAGGCTCTGGTTGCGCGCGTGCGTGCGCTCGGCCTCGGCCAGGTCGGTCTGGGCGCGCGAGACGCCGGCGCGGCTGGCGGCGGTGTTGGCCTGGGCCGTCAGCACCGCAGCCTGGGTGGCGTCCACGTCGGCCTGGGCTTGGCGCACGCGGTATTCGAAGGTCTCGGGGTCGATCACCGCGATCAGCTGGCCGGCCTTGACCTCGGCGTTGAAGTCGACCAGCACCTCCTTGATCTGGCCGGACACCTGGGTGCCGATCACCACCTGGCTGACCGGGTTCACCGCCCCGGTGGCGGCCACCGTGGCCTGCAGCGGCCCGCGCTCTATCGGGGCCGTGCGGTAGGCCTGCGACTCGGATGCGCCGCGCTGCGTCCACCACAGCGCGCCGCCCGCGGCCAGCGCCAGCAGCACGGCCGCCGCGATCCAATGGCTTTTCTTCATGCACCGATTGTAGGAATGCCGTCATTTCCCCTTTCGCATACCTGCGTATCGGTCCGGTAAAGATGGCGCCGGACGGGCCTCAGAGCCCCAGCGCCCGGCATTCGGCGTCGCTGAACACGCGCGAGCGGGTGTGGAAGGCCTTCCCTTGCGGCCCTTCGAGCGAGAAGGTGCCGCCATGGCCCTCGATCACGTCGATGATGAGCTGGGTGTGCTTCCAGTACTCGTACTGGTTGACGCCGATGTAAAACGGGCAGCCCCCGATGTCACCCAGGTAGACATCGCCCGCGCCTATCGTGAGCTCGCCGGGCAGGTAGCAGTTGGCGGCGCTGTTGTCGCAGCAGCCGCCGGACTGGTGGAACATCAATGCGCCATGCTTGCGCTTGAGGATCTCGATCAATTCCAGCGCCGCCTCGGTGGCAATGACCTTGTCGACCATGCAGCTCTCCTTGTACATCCAGCGCAGGAGCGGCGCCCGCCGCCCCCGCGTTCATCCCGCGTGCGGGGTTCAGAAGAAGCCGAGCTTGCTTTCGCTGTAGCTGACCAGCAGGTTCTTGGTCTGCTGGTAGTGGTCCAGCATCACCTTGTGGGTCTCGCGGCCCATGCCGGACTCCTTGTAGCCGCCGAAGGCCGCGTGCGCCGGGTAGGCGTGGTAGCAGTTGGTCCAGACGCGGCCGGCCTTGATGGCGCGGCCCATGCGGTAGGCCACGTTGCCGTTGCGGCTCCAGACGCCGGCGCCCAGGCCGTAGAGCGTGTCGTTGGCGATGGCCAGGGCCTCGGCCTCGTCCTTGAAGGTGGTCACGGCCAGCACCGGGCCGAAGATCTCCTCCTGGAAGATGCGCATCTTGTTGTGGCCCTTGAACACCGTGGGCTGGACGTAGTAGCCGTCGCCGAGCTCGCCGGACAGTTGCGCGCGCTCGCCGCCGATCAGCACCTGGGCGCCCTCCTGCCGGCCGAGGTCGATGTAGGACATGATCTTGGTCAGCTGCTCGCGCGAGGCCTGGGCGCCTATCATGGTCTCGGTGTCGAGCGGGTTGCCCTGCTTGATCGCGGCGATGCGGTCCAGGCAGCGCGCCATGAAGCGCTCGTAGATCGACTCATGGATCAGCGCGCGCGAGGGGCAGGTGCAGACCTCGCCCTGGTTGAAGGCGAACAGCACCAGGCCCTCGATGGCCTTGTCGAGGAAGCCGTCGTCGGCGGCCATCACGTCGGAGAAGAAGATGTTGGGCGACTTGCCGCCGAGCTCCAGCGTGGCCGGGATCAGGTTGTTGGCCGCGGCCTGGGCGATCACGCGGCCGGTGCTGGTGGAGCCAGTGAAGGCGATCTTGGCGATGCGCTTGCTGGTGGCCAGCGGCATGCCGGCCTCGCGGCCAAAGCCGTTGACCACGTTCAGCACGCCGGGCGGCAGCAGGTCGGCGATCAGCTCGACCAGCACCAGGATGCCGATCGGCGTCGATTCGGCGGGCTTGAGCACTACGCAGTTGCCGGCGCCGAGCGCGGGCGCGAGCTTCCAGGCGGCCATCAGGATGGGGAAGTTCCAGGGGATGATCTGGCCGACCACGCCCAGCGGCTCGTGCAGGTGGTAGGCCACCGTGGTCTCGTCGATCTCGCTGATGCCGCCTTCCTGGGCGCGCAGCGCGCCGGCGAAGTAGCGGAAATGGTCGACGGCGAGCGGGATGTCGGCGTTCAGGGTCTCGCGCATCGGCTTGCCGTTGTCCACCGACTCGGCGTAGGCCAGGACTTCCAGGTTGGCCTCGATGCGGTCGGCGATCTTGAGCAGCAGGTTGGCGCGCTCGGTGACCGAGGTCTTGCCCCAGCGCTCGGCGGCGGCGTGGGCGGCGTCCAGCGCCAGCTCGATGTCCTCGGCGCCCGAGCGGGCGGCCTGCGTGTAGCGCATGCCGGAGATCGGCGTGATGACGTCGAAGTACTCGCCCTTGACCGGAGCGACCCAGCGGCCCCCGATGAAGTTGTCGTACTGGGCCTTGTAGGCGATCTTGGCACCGGCGGCGCCGGGGGCAGCGTAAAGCATGTTGTCTCCTCAGGATGGACGATGAAGCGAAGGGAATGCCCTCGCGGGCCCTGACCTTCCTCAAGTTCCATGCCAGCCCCACCGATGCGCGCAAGCCATTGATTTTTATGAAATTTCATTTGACGACTGGTTCGCTGCGGCGACCATCAGAGCGTGCAACGTTGCAGAAGAGGACAGCTGTCACAGGACGATCCAGGACGGCGCCGCCGAAAATTGAGTAGGGTGAGGGGTTACCCCCTCAGCCCTCTCACACCACCGTACGTGCGGTTCCGCATACGGCGGTTCAAGCGGAACACTGGAGGTGCTGGTGGATGGACACCAGCG
>NZ_SCMM01000067.1:0-18823 GCF_005503345.1 Ramlibacter sp. 2FC | reverse complement strand
GGGTGGGACCTGGCGGGTTTCCACCACGCAGAAGCTGGCGGCGTAGTCGCTCTCGTCGGTCACGCTGATGTGCGCGCTCAGGCCGCGCGCCTCGAACCAGTCCTTGAGGCCGCCGTGCAGCACGATGACGGGCTGGCCGCTGGCCAGCTTGCCGACCTCGCACAGGCGCCAGCTCATGGGCATGCGCATGCCCAGACCGATGGCCTTGCTGAAGGCCTCCTTGGCCGAAAAGCGCGTCGCCAGGTAGCGCACGCCGCGCTCGGGCCAGCGCTCGCTGCGCGCGCGCCAGGTGGCGAGCTCGGCATCGCTGAGCACCTTGCGCGCAAAGCGCTCGCCGTGCCGGTCCAGGCTGGCGCGTATGCGCCGCACGTCGCAGATGTCGGTGCCTATGCCGTAGATCATCCGGCGAAGGCCTGGTGGATGCAGCGCAGGTAGGCCTGGACGGTGGCGGCGTAGCCCAGCTCCAGCGCGTCCGAGATTAGGGCATGGCCGATTGACACTTCGGCCACGCCGGGAACGGCACGCAGGAAGTCGGCCAGGTTGTCGCGGCTCAGGTCGTGGCCCGCGTTCACGCCCAGGCCGGCGTCGAGCGCGGCCTGGGCCGCCGCGGCGTAGCGCGCGAGCTGCGCACCCTGCCCGGCCTGGCCCCAGGCCGCGGCATAGGGCTCGGTGTAGAGCTCGACGCGGTCGGCGCCGGCGGCGCGGGCCTGGGCCATCTGCTCGGGCACCGGGTCCATGAACAGGCTCACGCGCACGCCCAGGGCGCGGCATTCGGCGATCAGTGGACGCAGGCGCTCGGCGTCGGCCGGGAAGCTCCAGCCATGGTCGCTGGTGAACTGGTCCTGGCTGTCGGGCACGAAGGTCGCCTGCTGCGGGCGCAGCTGGCGCACGAAGTCCATCAGGTTGTGGAAGGGGTTGCCCTCGATGTTGAACTCGCGGCCTGGCCAGCCCCGCATCAGCGCCGCCAGCTCGAACAGGTCCTGCGCGCGGATGTGGCGTTCATCGGGACGCGGATGCACGGTGATGCCCTGCGCGCCGGCCTCAAGGCACAGCTGGGCCGCGCGCGTGACGCTCGGTATGCCCAGGTGCCGCGTGTTGCGCACCAGCGCCACCTTGTTGACATTGACCGACAGCGCCGTGCGGCTGGTGGTGGGGGCGTAGGCATTCATAGGTTCTGCAAGTCCATCATCATCTGCCGCGTGCGCAGCGGGTTCATCCCGCAATGGTAGTGGAGCAGCTGGCGCAGCTGGGGCCGCAGCGCCCCCATCTGCCCCGCGCACACGCGCAGCGCGGCGGTGAACGGCGCAGCGTCGTCGAGCGCGGCCTGCAGGGCCTGCCATTGCGCGCCGCTCAGGGCCGCGCGCTCGTCCTCGTGCGCCTCGCGCAGCCCGCCCTCGGGCACCAGGCAGTACAGGCTCTCGGCCTGCAGCGGGCCCAGGGTCAGGCTCTGGGCGTCGAGCGCCGGCAGCAGGCCGATCTCGCGCAGCAGCAGCAGCTCGAACACGCGCAGCGCCGCGTGCAGCAGTTCGCCGCGCTGGCTGGCCAGCATCTGCACGGCCATCGCGTAGGCGTCGAACAGGCCCGGGTGCGGGTCGTCGCGCGCGAGCAGGCGCATCAGCAGCTCGTTGAGGTAGTAGCCGGACAGCAGGGCCTCGCCCGTCGGCATCACATGCCCCCCCACCCACTCCGCGCCCTTGAGCGTGCGGATCTCGGCGTCGCCGCCCCAGCCCAGGCGCAGCGGCTGCAGCGGCAGCAGCACCGGCCGGAAGTTCGAGCTCGGGCGCTTGGCCCCCTTGGCCACCAGGGCGATGCGGCCGTGGTGGCGCGTGAACACCTCCAGGATCAGGCTGGACTCGCTCCAGTCGTAGCGGTGCAGCACGTAGGCGGGTTCGTCGGCGATCCGCTTCATCGCGTCTTCTCTTTGCCGCGGCAGGCGGTGCCCGGTGGGGGCGATTTCTGTGGCGGCGAGAAGGCGAGCCCGGACACAAACAGTCCAGTGGACTGTTTGTGCCTGGCGAGCGAGTCGGGCCACTGGTTCGACGCGGCCTGCAAGGCCAGCGCCGGGGTCGGCGCGCGCAGCGCGCTTCGTAAACTAGCTCGCCGCAGTTGTTTGAGCGAAGTGAGCGCAGCGAACGCAGCGAGTTCTGCGGCGCGACCCCGGTGCGAGCATCGCAGCACAGTCGGCGAAGCCGACCGCCACAGTATGAGCCCCCGCCGGGCACCGCCTGACGCGGCGCGAGGTGCAGCCAAGCAGTTTCTCAAAAAATCACTCGTAGCCGAACGACCTGACCCGCGCCTCATCGTCCGCCCAGCCCGAGCGCACCTTGACCCAGAGCTCGAGGAACACCTTACAGTCCATGAGCTTCTCGAGCTCCTGGCGCGCCTCGGTGCCTATGCGCTTGAGGCGCTCGCCCTTCTCGCCGATCACCATGGCCTTGTGGCCGTCGCGCTCGACCACGATGGTGGCGGCGATGCGCACCAGGCGGCTCTTGTTGCGGCCCATTTCCTCGTCGAACTTGTCCACCACCACCGTGGAGGTGTAGGGCAGCTCGTCGCCGGTGAAGCGGAACAGTTTCTCGCGCACGATCTCGCTGGCCAGGAACTTTTCGCTGCGGTCGGTCAGCTCGTCCTCGCCGTACCACCAGGCCTGCTCGGGCAGGTATTTCTCGCAGATGCCCAGCAGGCGCTCGATGTCCTTGGGGTTCTTGGCCGACATGGGCACGAACTCGGCGAAGGGATGGCGCTCCTGCATGGACTTGAGCCAGGGCGCGATCTCGGCGCGGCGGTGCACGGTGTCGAGCTTGTTGGCGATCAGCAGCGCGGGCACGCCGGGCTTGAGCAGCGACAGCACCTTGGCGTCGGCCAGCGTGAAGCTGCCGGCCTCGACCACGAACAGCACCAGGTCCACGTCGCCCACCGCGCCCAGCACGGTCTTGTTGAGCGACTTGTTGAGCGCCGTGTGGTGACGGGTCTGGAAGCCCGGGGTGTCGACGAACACGAACTGCGTCGCGCCCTGCGTGCGGATGCCGGTGATGCGGTGGCGCGTGGTCTGGGCCTTGCGCGAGGTGATGCTGATCTTCTGGCCCACCAGCGCGTTGAGCAGGGTGGACTTGCCCACGTTGGGTTTGCCGACGATGGCGACCAGGCCGCAGCGCTGGCCGGGCACGGCCGCCTGCCCTGTACGGGTCGCCGTCTGGTTCAGCATGGCGGTGATGTCCGCCGGGTCCTGGGCCGGCGCCGGGGCGGGGGCAGGCTGGTCTGCGGGGTCTTGGGTGGCGTCCATCATGGGGTTTTGGCTTTCAGGGTCTGCAGCATGGCCGCGGCGGCGGCCTGTTCGCCGGCGCGGCGCGAGCCGCCCAGCCCGCGCTGGGACAGGCCCAGCTCGGCGATCTCGCAGACCACGTCGAAGGTCTGCTGGTGGGCCGCGCCCAGCGTGCTGACCACGCGGTACTGCGGCAGTTGCATCTTGCGCCCCTGCAGCCATTCCTGCAACTCGGTCTTGGCGTCCTTGGCGGCGGCCTGCATGCGCGGATTGATCTCCACGGCCTGGAACAGCCGGCGCACCAGGGCCTCGGCCACGGCGCAGCCGGCGTCCAGGTAGACCGCGCCTATCACCGCCTCCAGCGCGTCGGCCAGGATGGAGGGGCGCCGGGCGCCGCCCGAGCGCATCTCGCCCTCGCCCAGGCGCAGCACCTCGGACAGGCCCAGGCCCAGCGCCAGCCGGTGCAGGGTGTCCTGCTTGACCAGGTTGGCGCGCACGCGCGAGAGGTCGCCCTCGGGCAGTTCGCTCAGGCGCTCGTAGAGCAGATGGGCGACCGCCAGGTTCAGCACCGAGTCGCCTAGGAATTCGAGGCGCTCGTTGTGGTCCGCCGAGAAGCTTCGATGGGTGAGCGCGCGCAGCAGCAGCCGCGGGTCGGAGAAGGGATGCTGCAGACGCTTTTGCAGCGCGGACAGTGCGGGGTCCACGCTCACTTGGAGCGGCCGCTGTACTTGAGCAGCAGGTAGGCCGGGCCGCCGATGTGGATTTCCTTCTGGTAGGCGAAGCCCACCACCACCTTGTCGCCTTCCTTGCTCACTTCCAGGTCCTTGCCGGTGACGGAGCTGATGTCGTCGATCTGGGCCGCCTTGTCGAAGATGCCGCGCACCTCGGCCACGGTGCTGCCGCCGCTGGCCTTCTTGGCGGCCTTCTGGATCGCCCAGTACTCCACCACGGTAGGCACGGCCTGGGCCAGCATGGCGCCGGCGAACACCAGCAGGCCGCCGACCACCAGCAGGCCGATGAACGAAATGCCGCGCTGACCCGATTTCAAATGCTGCTTCATACGCTGTTTTCCTGCCCTTGAGACGCCCCTCAGTTGAAGGAGCCGATGCGCCCGAGGTGGCCGAAGTTCATCCAGATGAAGAAGGCCCTGCCGACGATGTTCTTGTCGGGCACGAAGCCCCAGTAGCGCGAGTCCAGCGAATTATCGCGGTTGTCGCCCATCATGAAATAGTGGCCCTCGGGCACCTTGCAGACCACGCCTTCCACACTGTAGCGGCAGTTCTTGCGGTTCGGAAAATCATCGGCGCCGGGGATGAAGGCCGGCCGATCGTCGTCGGTGATCGTGCGGTGCTGGTGGTTGCCCAGCGACTCCTCGAATTGCTTGAAGTAGCGCATGGCCGATTCGTCGAAGAACTCGGGCATGGCGCTGGTGGCGACCGGCTGGCCGTTGATGGTCAGCCGCTTGTTGAGGTAGGCCACCTCGTCGCCCGGCACGCCCACCACGCGCTTGATGTAGTCCAGGCTGGGCTTGGGCGGGTAGCGGAACACCATCACGTCGCCGCGCTGGGGCGGCTTGCCTTCGGTGAGCTTGGTGTTGATCACCGGCAGGCGCAGGCCATAGGTGAACTTGTTGACCAGGATCAGGTCGCCGATGAGCAGCGTGGGCACCATGGAGCCCGAGGGGATCTTGAACGGCTCGAACAGGAAGCTGCGCAGCAGGAATACCACGGCGATGACCGGGAACAGGCCAGCCGTCCAATCCAGCCACCAGGGCTGCATGATCAGGCGCTGCCGGGCCTCGGCCACGTCGCCGTCGACCTGGGTGATGCCCATCTTGCCGAGTTCGGCGCGGCGCTGCACCGCCTGAGCTTCGAGGGCCTCGGCGGCCCGGCGCCGGCGCGGCAGGAAGTGCAAGCGCTCGGCCAGCCAGTACAGGCCGCTGACCAAGGTCGCGAGAAACAGCAGCAGTGCGAAATTGCCTTCGAGCAGGCCGAAGTACCAGGCGCCGGCGTAGCCGACGAAGGCGGCGAGGATGATGGAAGTGAGGACGGCCATCAATCCTCCACCTGCAGGATGGCGAGGAAGGCTTCCTGAGGCACCTCGACCGAACCGATCTGCTTCATGCGTTTCTTGCCCGCCTTTTGTTTTTCGAGAAGTTTGCGCTTGCGCGTGATGTCGCCGCCGTAGCATTTTGCCAGCACGTTCTTGCGCAGCGCCTTGATGGTTTCGCGCGCGATGATGTTGGCGCCGATGGCGGCCTGGATCGCCACGTCGTACATCTGGCGGCTGATGATCTCGCGCATCTTGGCCACCACCGCGCGGCCCCGGTACTGCGACTGCGAACGGTGCACGATGATGGACAAGGCGTCGACCTTCTCGCCGTTGAGCAGGATGTCGACCTTGACCACGTCGGAGGCGCGCCACTCCTTGAACTCGTAGTCCATGGAGGCGTAACCACGGCTGACCGACTTGAGCTTGTCGAAGAAGTCCAGCACGATCTCGCCCAGCGGCATCTCGTAGGTCAGCATCACCTGGCGGCCGTGGTAGGCCATGTTCATCTGCACGCCGCGCTTCTGGTTGGCCAGCGTCATCACCGGCCCCACGTATTCCTGCGGCATGTACAGGTGCACCGTGACGATGGGCTCGCGGACCTCCTGGAGGCGGCCCTGGTCGGGCATCTTGGACGGGTTCTCCACCATGACGACCTCGCCGTCGCCCTTGACCACCTGGTAGACCACGCTGGGCGCGGTGGTGATCAGGTCTTGGTCGAACTCGCGCTCCAGGCGCTCCTGCACGATCTCCATGTGCAGCAGGCCCAGGAAGCCGCAGCGGAAGCCGAAGCCCAGCGCCTGCGAGACCTCGGGCTCGTAGTGCAGCGAGGCGTCGTTGAGCTTGAGCTTCTCCAGGCTATCGCGCAGCGAGTCGTACTCGCTGGCCTCGGTCGGGTACAGGCCGGCGAACACCTGGGGCTGGATCTCCTTGAAGCCGGGCAGCGGCTCGCTGGCCGGGCCGGCGTTGTTCGGCAGCTTCTTCTCCAGCGTGATGGTGTCGCCGACCTTGGCGGCCTGCAGTTCCTTGATGCCGGCGATGATGTAGCCCACCTCGCCCGCCTCCAGCGAGTCGCGCGGCTGGTTGGCCGGCGTGAACACGCCCAGGCTGCCGGCCTCGTAGCTCGCGCCGCTGGCCATCATCTTGATGCGCTCGCCCTTGCCCAGGCGACCGTCGACCACGCGCACCAGCATCACCACGCCCACGTAGCTGTCGAACCAGCTGTCGATGATCATGGCGCGCAGCGGGCCTTGCGGCTTGCCCTTGGGCGCCGGCACCTTGGCGACGATGGCCTCGAGGATCTCGTCTATGCCCAGGCCGGTCTTGGCCGAGCAGGGAATCGCGTCTCCCGCGTCTATGCCGATCACGTCCTCGATCTCGGCCTTGGCGTTGTCGGGGTCGGCCTGCGGCAGGTCCATCTTGTTGAGCACGGGCAGCACCTCGACACCGAGGTCCAGCGCGGTGTAGCAGTTGGCCACGGTCTGCGCTTCCACGCCCTGCGAAGCATCGACCACGAGCAGCGCGCCCTCGCAGGCCGACAGCGAACGCGAGACCTCGTATGAAAAGTCCACGTGCCCCGGCGTGTCGATCAGATTGAGGTTGTAGACCTGGCCATCGCGCGCCTTGTACTGCAACGCAGCGGTCTGTGCCTTGATGGTTATCCCACGCTCTTTCTCGATGTCCATCGAGTCAAGCACCTGGGCCTCCATCTCGCGCTCTTCCAGCCCTCCGCAGCGCTGGATCAAGCGGTCAGCCAGCGTCGACTTGCCGTGGTCAATGTGGGCAATGATCGAAAAGTTTCTGATGTGATTCATCAACGAGGCGCTTCAAGTGATTGAATTAAAAGGACGCATGACAAGAAAAAAGGGCGCGTCGAGTGATGACGCGCCCTAAACCAACAATCAATGGCAACTGCGATAGTTGGGACTTCATTGTAGGCAAAAAGCCCCGAACGTACAGCCCAAGAACCGGCACCAGGGAGTCGTTGCAGCGCTGCAACAGGAATTTTATACACAACTTATCAACAAGACTGGGCGCAACGATTCTGGACAACTTGTGGGCGATCTGTGGATGGTCGGTGGACTGTCACAACTCATCCCGCATCGTGGACTCGGGCAATTTCAATATGCCATTAATCGCCTTCAGACAGCCTCGATTCTATCCAATCTTGTTATTAGCCCCGAAATTAAGTTAGTGATCACAAACAAATACCCGACTCCGCAGGGTCCGAAAAAAAATTCCGGACGGCGCCACGGCTCGGCCCGGGCGTCGCAAAAAAGCCCCAAACCCGAGTCCGGGATGGGGCTTCTTGACTTCCCGGCAGGTGCCGGCAACGGCCCTCAGCGCGACGGCCGGATCAGCACATACTGGGCCCATTCGTCGCGGCGGAACAGCACGTTCACGGGCTTGCTCTTGTCGGCCCGCCCCACGACCGCCTCGAATTCGCGCACGCTGGCCACCTCGGTGTTGGCGATCGCCAGGATCACGTCGCCCTCGCGCAGGCCGGCACGGGCCGCGGCGTCGGTCGCCGCATCGACCCGCACGCCGCCCTTGAGCTTGAGCTCCTTCTTCTGCGCCTCGCTGAGCTCGCTCACCGCCAGCCCCAGCCACTGCCCGGCCGGCGAGGCCGCCTTGGGCTTCTCCTCGCGGTCGGCGGCCTTGCGCGCGGGCTTGTCGGGCTCCAGCTCGCCGATGGTGATCGCGACCTGGCGGGTCGCGCCGCGGCGGAACACGCTCAGCGTGCTGCGCGTGCCGGGCCGGGTGGCGCCCACCAGGCGCGGCAGGTCCGAAGCCTTGTCTATGGTCTTGCCGTCGAAGCGAAGGATGATGTCGCCCGCCTCCAGACCGGCCTTGTCGGCCGGCGAGCCGCTTTCGACGCTGCGCACCAGCGCGCCCCGGACAAGCCCCAAACCGATCGACTCGGCCACGTCCTTGGTCACCTGGTCGATCTGCACGCCGATGCGCCCGCGCGTGACGCGCCCCTGGGCGCGCAGCTGGTCGCTCACGCGCATGGCCTCGTCGATAGGGATCGCGAACGAAATGCCCATGAAGCCGCCCGAGCGCGAATAGATCTGGCTGTTGATGCCGACCACCTCGCCGCGCAGGTTGATCAGCGGCCCGCCCGAGTTGCCGGGGTTGATCGCCACGTCGGTCTGGATGAAGGGCAGGTAGTCCCCGGTATCGCGCTGCTTGGCGCTCACGATGCCGGCGGTCACGCTGTTCTCCAGGCCGAATGGCGAGCCGATCGCCATCACCCACTCGCCCACCTTGAGGCGGCCCACGTCGCCCACCTTGACGGCGGGCAGGCCCGTGGCCTCGATCTTGACCACGGCCACGTCGGTGCGCTTGTCGGTGCCGATGATGCGGGCCTTGAACTCGCGCTTGTCGGTCAGCGTAACCAGCACCTCGTCGGCGCCGTCGACCACATGGGCGTTGGTCATGACGTAGCCGTCGGCCGTGAGCACGAAGCCCGAGCCCAGACCGCGCTGCTGTGGCTCGTCCTCCTGCGGCCGGTTGGGACGCGGCCCCTGGCGCGGCACATTGGGCAGCGGCACGCCGAAGAAGCGGCGGAAGAACTCCTGCATCTCCTCGTCCATGCCATTGGCCGCCGGGCCGCCCTGGCGCACCCGCTCCAGCGTGCGGATGTTCACCACCGAGGGGCCGACCTGCTCCACCAGGTCGGTGAAATCGGGCAGGGCACGCGCCGCCGCAGATGGTGGCGCGGGCTGGGCCGACACCGGCGTCGTGTTCAGCAACACCGAGAGGCTGCCGGCGCCCAGCGCCGCCGCCAGAGCCAGCGCACGCCAATTCTTCCAATCGACTCGCAACATCATCGTCCTTTCATCCAGACATGAAGACACAACCGGGCTTGCGGCTGTCGAAGATGGGGATTCATTTCCTGCGCTCAAGGCCTTGCGCGAAGGCCTTGAGCGTGGCCGCCGGCACCTCGCCGACGGCGGTGAGCCACCAGTCGCCGCCCTTGTCGCTCATGCGGCGCGTGAGCGTGTGCGTGGCGCCCATGGCCAGCGCCGCCTCCTGGCCGTGGCGCTGGCGGTCGTAGGGCTCGACGAACAGGGACACCGAGGCCAGGCCGTCGGAGAACACCCATTGCAGCACCGACTCGGTCACGCCGGCCGTCGCGCGCCGCCAGCAGCTCATGGACTTGAAGCCCGGCACCGGCGCCTTGAGCGCCCAGCCCTCGGCCGCGGGCGTGGTCCTGACCTGCTCGGCCTTCTCGACGCGGTAGCCCTCGGTGTTGCCCATCATCTGGGCCAGCTTGTCCATGCGCACCGGCGCCTCGAACTGCAGCTCGGAGAAGGCCGCCTGCTCGAGCACGCGGCCTTCGGTGTCCAGGGTCTGCAGCTTCACCACCAGGCCGGTCTTCTTCTCGCTCCAGATGCGGTAGCCAAAGCGCAGGGGGTCCTTGGGCTGCAGCAGCACGATGTCGGTGTCGAAGCCGGCCACGCGGTCGCTGCCCTGCTGGCGCACACCGTAGAACTCGGCGATCGCCGGGTCGACCGAATCGAGCAGGTTGGGGAACAGCGCCGACGATTCCTGCTTCTCGATGCGCGCCACCTTGGCCTCGGGCAGGAAGGTGACGACCTGGTCGTTGCGGCGTATCGTGGTGCGCGGCGGGCCGCTCAGCGCCTCCACGCGCTCCATCTGCTGCTCGCCGTCGCAAACATGCCAGATGCGCGCACTGGACATGGCGCCCGAGGCCGAGGACACGACAAAGGTGCCCGTGTAGCTGCGCCGGCGCGAGGCGTCGTGCAGGCGCACCAGCCAGTCGGCCACGCTGCGCTCGGCCGCCCGGGCGGTCACAGCGCCCGAAGGCGATGGCGCCTGGGCCGAAGCCGGCGCACCCGCGAGCGCCGTCCAGGCGAACAGCGCCAGGGCCGGCAGGGCGCCCAGGGCGCGGCGATCAAACCAGGGATTCAACGCTCCGCCCCTTCGAAAGTGGCGTTGCGCAGGAAGCCCGAGGAATTCTGCAAGGCCGAGGCCCCGCCGAGCTGGCGATGGGCGGCCAGCAGCTCGTCCAGGCGGGGATCGCGGATCATGCGCGCAGGCTGGGCGCCGGGCAGGGCCACCAGGGTCGCCCCAGGCGCCGGCACGAGCTGCGCCAGCTGGCCGCCCTGCGGCCCCTGGCCCAGGCCGCCGAGCAGGCTCCAGCTCAGCGTGCCCAGGGCCGCCAGTGAGGCGACACCCGCCGCCAGCTTCCAGCGCAGCAGCGAGGCATTGGCCGCCGGCCGGCCGGCGCGCCAGGAGCGCTGTTCATCCGCGGCTTCGGCAGAGTGGGCGAACAGCGGCCCTGGTTGCGGCCCGTGCGGGGCGGTGGGACGCGGCAGCGCCTCGGCCTGCAGGCGCTGGCTGAGGCGGCTCGCGAAGCCACGGTCGTGGCCGCAGGCGGCCAGCTCGCTGGAGCGCAGCACGTCACCCACCAGGTGGTAGAGGTGCCAGCTCTCGCGCGCGTCGGCATCCAGCGTCGCCGCCTCGACGGCATCCGCAAACTCACCGCCGTTCAACTGCCCGTCGGCCAGGGCCGACATCTGCTCACGCCGCATCAGGACTTCATTCATGTTCATCTGGCTCACCTTGCTCGCCGAAACCGCCTACCAGCGCTTGCCCGACTGATGGTTCAGCAGGGGCTTGACCCTGGCCGAAATCGCCTCGCGGGCGCGAAAGATGCGCGAGCGCACCGTACCTATGGGGCAGTTCATGGCCTCCGCAATCTCTTCGTAGCTCAAACCTTCGATCTCGCGCAATGTCACGGCCTGCCGCAAATCCTCGGGCAGGGCCTCCATGGCCGAACTCACCGCGGCGGCGATTTCCCGGGCGGCCAGTTCGGATTCAGGGGTTTCTGCGGTGGTTAGTTCGTTCTCATGGCGGGAAGTTTCATCGTCGTCGTCGGCCGCCAGCAGCGCGCTCTCGGTCAGCACCGGGTTGCGCT
Organism: Ramlibacter sp. 2FC; assembly: GCF_005503345.1. Classification (NCBI taxonomy): domain Bacteria; kingdom Pseudomonadati; phylum Pseudomonadota; class Betaproteobacteria; order Burkholderiales; family Comamonadaceae; genus Ramlibacter; species Ramlibacter sp. 2FC. Next base: position 7,565 of record NZ_SCMM01000067.1, on the reverse strand, counting down.
TGAGATCGACCAGGGCCTTCTTGGCCGTGTTGACGGCGATGCGGTACAGCCAGGTGTAGAACTGGGCCTCGCCGCGGAACTGGTGCAGGGCCCGGTAGGCGCGGATGAAGGTCTCCTGGGCAATGTCCTCGACCAGGTCGACGTCGCGCACCATGCGGCCGATCAGACGCTCGATGCGGCGCTGGTACTTGATCACCAGCAGCTCGAAGGCGCGCTGGTCGCCCGCCACCGTGCGCTCGACCAGGCGCAGGTCGCTGTCCGTGGCGTTGGCGTCGGGGCCGGGTGGCTCTGGGGGCGGGGAGGAAGGCGGCAAGGTCATGGGGGCACGGCGCCGGCATCGGGGCCGGTCCGTGGATCGGTCATGGCGCGCGAATATACCGCACAGCGCAGCGCGTGCCAGCGCGCCGGATCGGCCTTGGCCTCGGCCCAGAGCCAAAGCTGCGCGGGCCTGCCGTCCTCCGGGCGGCCGTGCAGGCACAGCAGCAGGTGGCGCTGCAGGTCCAGTTGCACGCTCAGGCGACCGGCGAGCTCAGGCGCAGCCATATCCGGCGCGCCGGCGCGCAGCCGCCAGGAATGGCCGTCCCAGCACAGGGCCAGTGCTGCCAGCGAACGCCAGAATCGCCAGGCCAGGCCAGCGGCCAGCAGCAGGGCAGCCAGCACCAGGGCCAGCCGCCAGCCCTGGCCGCCCGGCGCGCGCCACCAGAGCCCGGCCACGCCCGCGCCCGCCAGCCAGAGCGAGAGCAGCAGCAGGGCCAGAAAGCGCGAACGCCCCACCGGGTAGGTCACCGATGGGGCGCTGTGCATGGGCAGGGACGCTCAGACGCGCTTGAACACCAGGGTGCCGTTCGTGCCGCCGAAGCCGAAGTTGTTCTTCACCGCCACATCGATCTTCATGTCCCGCGCGGTGTTGGCGCAGTAGTCCAGGTCGCATTCCGGATCCTGGTTGAAGATGTTGATGGTCGGCGGGCTCTTCTGCTGGTGCAGCGCCAGCACCGTGAACACGCTCTCGATGCCGCCCGCGCCGCCCAGCAGGTGGCCGGTCATGGACTTGGTCGAGTTCACCACGATTTTCTTGGCGTGGTCGCCCAGGGCGGCCTTGATCGCGTTCGACTCGTTGATGTCGCCCAGCGGGGTCGAGGTGCCGTGCGCGTTCAGGTAGTCGACCTGGTCGGCATTGACGCCGGCATTGCGCAAGGCGTTGACCATGGCGCGGCGCGGACCGTCCATGTTGGGCGCGGTCATATGGCCGGCGTCGGCGCTCATGCCGAAGCCCGCCAGCTCGGCGTAGATCTTCGCGCCGCGCGCCTTGGCGTGTTCGTACTCCTCGAGCACCAGCACGCCGGCACCCTCGCCCAGCACGAAGCCGTCGCGGTCCTTGTCCCAGGGGCGCGAGGCCGTGCGCGGGTCGTCGTTGCGCGTGGACAGGGCGCGCATCGCGGCGAAGCCGCCCACGCCCAGGGGCGATACCGTGGCCTCGGAACCGCCGGCGACCACCACGTCGGCGTCTCCGTATTCGATCATGCGGCCGGCATCGCCGATGCAGTGCAGGCCCGTGGTGCAGGCCGTGACGATGGCGATGTTCGGCCCCTTGAAGCCGAACTTCATCGACACATGGCCGGAAATCATGTTGATGATGGACGCCGGCACGAAGAACGGCGAGATCCTGCGCGGACCGCGGTTCGTCAGCTCGGCATGGGTCTCCTCGATCATCGGCAGACCGCCGATGCCCGAGCCGATCACGCAGCCTATGCGCGTGGCCTGCTCTTCACCCAGGGCCTCTCCGGTGGGCAGGCCGGCGTCGGCCACGGCCTGGGCCGCAGCGGCGATGCCGTAGTGGATGAAGGTGTCCATGGTCCGCGCCTCTTTGGCGGAGATGTAGGACTCCAGGTCGAAACCCTTGACCTCGCCGGCGATCTTGCAGGCGAAGTTCGTGGCATCGAACTTGGTGATCAGGTCGATGCCGGAATTTCCAGCCAACAGGTTGGCCCATGCATCGGCCACCGTGTTGCCCACGGGGCTGATGCATCCCAAACCCGTTACAACAACGCGGCGCCGGGTCATACCACCGCCCCCACGCTTGCCACTTTGTGAGCTGCGCTGGGCTCGCGCAACGTCCGTGCGCGCAGCTGTACAGTGAAGCGAGCCCATGCCGGGCCTACGCTATGCACGTTCCGAGGCATGACGCTTCGGCCCGGCCCCGAGGGGGCCTTCGCGCCTTGGAGCGGTCCAGCGGCACTCACGGAATCAGGCCTTCTTGCTGTTGGCGTAATCGATGGCGGCCTGCACCGTGGTGATCTTCTCCGCGTCCTCGTCGGGGATCTCGATGCCGAACTCGTCTTCCAGCGCCATCACCAGCTCCACCGTGTCCAGCGAGTCGGCACCGAGATCGGCCACGAAGGCTTTTTCATTGGTGACTTGAGACTCTTCCACGCCGAGTTGCTCGGCGATGATTTTTTTGACACGTGCTTCGATATCGCTCATGGTTCCCTCTGAGGGTTGTGAAAAAAGTGGATTTTACCCGCCGCCCGGAACCTCCCCGTCGCGGCCGGCTCGCAGCCTGTCGGCCTCAGGCCATGAACATGCCGCCGTTGACGTGCAATTCCTGGCCCGTCACATAGGCGGCCTGAGGACTCGCGAGGTAGGCCACGGCATGCGCGATGTCGGCCGGCTTGCCCAGGTGGCCCAGCGGGATCTGGCCCAGCAGCGCCTTTTGCTGCTCCTCGGGCAGGCTGGCCGTCATGTCGGTCTCGATGAAGCCCGGCGCCACGCAGTTCACCGTGATGTTGCGGCTGCCGAGCTCGCGCGCCAGCGCGCGCGTCATGCCGGCCACCCCGGCCTTGGCGGCCGCATAGTTGGCCTGGCCGGGGTTGCCCGAGGCGCCCACCACGCTGGTGATGCTGACGATGCGGCCGTAGCGCTGCTTCATCATGGGCCGGATCACGGCGCGGCTCATGCGGAACACGGCCTTGAGGTTGGTGTCCAGCACCGCGTCCCAGTCCTCGTCCTTCAGGCGCATGGCCAGCATGTCGCGCGTGATGCCGGCGTTGTTGACCAGCACCTGCAGGCCGCCATGCTCCTTGACGATGGCATCGATCAGCGCCTCGGCAGCCGCCGCGTCGTTGACGTCCAGCTTGGCGCCTCGGCTGCCCGGGAACGCCGCCAAAGCGGCGCTGATCTTCTCTGCGCCGTCGTCGGAGGTGGCCGTGCCGACCACCTTCAGCCCCTGGCGCGCCAGTTCCTGCGCGATCGCCGCACCGATGCCGCGCGAGGCACCGGTGACCAGGGCCACCTGGCCTTCGAATTTGATCTCGCTCATATACCCCCCACGTTTGCCACTTCGTGTGCTGCACTGGGCTCGCGCAGCGTCCGTGCGCGCAGTTGTACAGCGCAGCGAGCCCATGCCGGGCCTGCGCTATGCACGTGCCGAGGCATCACGCTTCGGCCCGGCCCCGAGGGGGCCTTCGCGCCTTGGGACGGCCCGGCGGCGCTCATTGCACAAGTCCCTTCACTTCGGCCAGCGTGGCCGGGTCGAACAGCGCCACGCCGGTCAGTTCGGCGTCGATGCGCCGGGCCATGCCGGCCAGCACCTTGCCCGGGCCGCACTCGACCACGGTCTTCATGCCGCGCGACTTGATCGCCTGCACACATTCGACCCAGCGCACCGGGCCGAAGGCCTGGCGGTAGAGCGCGTCGCGGATGCGCTCGGCCTCGCTCTCCACCGCCACGTCGATGTTGTTGAGCACCGGGATCTGTGGCGCGGACAGCGCGGTGTCCGCCAGCTTCTCGCGCAGCTTCTCGGCCGCGGGCTTCATCAGGCTGGAATGGAAAGGCGCCGACACCGGCAGCGGCAGGGCGCGCTTAGCGCCGCCCGCCTTGAGCAGCTCGCAGGCCTTCTCCACCGCCGCCTTGCTGCCGGCGATCACGGTCTGCGCCGGATCGTTGAAGTTGACCGCCTCGACCACCTCGGCGCTGTCCGCACCGAAGCTGGCCTGGGCCTCGGCGCAGCCGGCGATCACCTTCGCGGCCTCCATGCCGAGGATGGCCGCCATGGCGCCCTGCCCCACCGGCACGGCCTCCTGCATCGCCGCGGCACGAAAGCGCACCAGCGGCGCGGCCTGCGCCAGCATCAGCACGCCCGAAGCCACCAGGGCCGAGTACTCGCCCAGGGAATGGCCGGCCACCACGGCCGGCTGGGCGCCGCCCTCGGCGCGCCAGGCGCGATAGGCGGCGACGCCCGCCACCAGCATCACGGGCTGGGTGTTGGTGGTCAGCGCCAGGGCCTCCTTGGGGCCCTCGTGGATCAGGCGGGCGACGTCCTCGCCTAGCGCGTCGGAGGCCTCCCGCAGGGTGTCACGCACGGCGGGGTGGTCGCCCCAGGCGTCGAGCATGCCGACCGCCTGCGAGCCCTGGCCCGGAAAGACAAAAGCAAACGAAGTCATGTGGTTGACCGTATCGATGGTAAGAACAATGCGCCCGGCGCGCCGCGGCCGCTATGGCCTAGAACCTGAGGAGCACGGCGCCCCAGGTGAAGCCGCCGCCCACGCCCTCGAGCATCAGGGTCTGGCCCTGCTTGACTTGGCCGGCGCGCACCGCGGCGTCCAGCGCCAGCGGGATCGAGGCAGCCGAGGTGTTGCCGTGCTGGTCGACCGTAACCACTACCTTGTCCATCGGCAGCTTGAGCTTGCGCGCCGTGCTCTGCATGATGCGGATGTTGGCCTGGTGCGGGATCAGCCAGTCGATGTCGGCCTCGCTGAGTTCCGCCTTGGCCAGCGTGGCGCGCGCGGCTTCCTCGAGCACGCCCACGGCCAGCTTGAACACGGCCTGGCCGTCCATCTTGAGCACCGGGTCGCCCAGCACGTTGCCGCCCGAGACATGGCCGGGCACGCAGAGGATGCCCACATGCTTGCCGTCGGCATGGATGTCGGTCGCCAGGATGCCGGGCCGGTCCGAAGCCTCGAGCACCACGGCGCCGGCGCCGTCGCCGAACAGCACGCAGGTCGTGCGGTCCTTGAAATCGAGGATGCGGCTGAACACCTCGGCGCCGACCACCAGGGCGCGCGTGGCCGTGCCGGTCTGGATCATCGCGTCGGCCACGGTGAGCGCGTAGATGAAGCCGCTGCAGACCGCCTGCACGTCGAAGGCCGGGCAGCCCGCCGCGCCCAGCTTGTGCTGCAGGATGGCAGCCGTGGAGGGAAACACCATGTCCGGCGTGGACGTGGCGACGATGATCAGGTCGATGTCCTGGGCGGCTACGCCTGCGGCAGCCAACGCGTTCTTCGCAGCCTCCAGGCCCAGGTCGCTGCTGGCCATCTCGGGCGCGGCGAAGTGGCGCGCGCGTATGCCCGTGCGTTCGACGATCCACTCGTCCGAAGTCTCCACGCCCTGGGCAGCCAGTTCGGCCACCAGGTCGGCATTGGTCAACCGGCGCGGCGGCAGGTAGCTGCCGGTGCCGGTAATGCGGGAATAACGTCTCATGAAGGCCTGTTCACTTAATCCAGGCTTGCCGCCGCAGGCAGATCGGGCTGGGCGGCGGCCGCGAGCAGCGGCGCGGCATGCGCGATACGGGCCTGGACGCGGGCCAGCAAGTTGTTTCGGGCCGCATCATACGCCCGCTTGAGCGCGTACTCAAAAGCCAGGGCGTCGGCCGAGCCATGACTCTTGAACACCAGGCCGCGCAGGCCGAGCAGCGCCGCACCGTTGTAGCGACGATGATCCATGCGCTTTTTAAGCGCAGATAGGACCGGATAGGCCATCAATCCAGCCATTTTAGTGAAAATATTGCGCGAGAACTCGGTCTTGAGGAACTCGCCTATCATCGCGGCCAAGCCCTCGCTGGTCTTCAGCGCCACGTTGCCGACGAAGCCGTCACAGACCACGATGTCGGTCGTGCCCTTGAAGATGTCGTTGCCCTCGACATTCCCGAAGAAATTGAGATCACCGGAATTCCCTGCAGAACGCAACAGTTCGCCGGCCTTCTTGATAACCTCATTGCCCTTGATGACCTCTTCGCCGATATTCAGCAGGCCGACCGTGGGATCGTCGTCGCCCTTGAGCACCGAGACCAGGGCCGAGCCCATCACGGCGAACTGCAGCAGGTGCTCGGCCGTGCAGTCCACATTGGCCCCCAGGTCGAGCACCGTGGTCGCGCCGCCGCGGGCGTTGGGCATCTGGGTGGCGATGGCCGGGCGGTCTATGCCCTCCACGGTCTTGAGCAGGTAGCGCGCGATCGCCATCAGGGCGCCGGTATTGCCGGCCGAGACGGCCGCCGCGGCGGCGCCGTCCTTGACCTGCTGTATCGCCACGCGCATGGACGAGTCCTTCTTGCGGCGCAGCGCCACCTCGACCGGATCGTCCATGCTCACCAGTTCGCTGGCGGCCACGACGCGGGCGCGCGCATGCACCAGACCGCCCAGGGCCTCGGGCCGACCGACCAGCAGCAGTTCCACGTCGGCGTGGCGCTCGAGAAAGCGCCGGCAGGCATCGAGCGTGACGCGGGGGCCATGGTCGCCACCCATGCAGTCGACAGACAGGGTGATCATGGCGACTCCAGGCGGCGCAAGGCCGCGGGACTAAAGGACGGGCGCATCAAAGACAAGGGCCCGCGGCTACTTGGAAAGTAGCACCCCGGGCCCCGTGCTGACAGCGAGATCAGGCTTCGGACTTGTTCTTCAGAACCTGACGGCCACGGTAGAAGCCGTTGGGGCTGATGTGGTGACGCAGGTGCGTCTCGCCCGTGGTGGGCTCCACGGCGATGCCCGGCACCGTCAGGGCGTTGTGCGAACGGTGCATGCCGCGCTTGGAGGGAGACTTTTTGTTCTGCTGGACGGCCATGATGGCTCCTTGAAAGCAAATGACGCCGCGCGAAGTGAAGGCAGCGCAGCCTCTGGTTAAAACGTAATGTGAGTGGGCACGCGCGGCTCAATCCGCGCGAAGCCTGCCATTATAGCCCAACGCCTTGATTCAGTTCGATTTGTCGCCGCGCAGACGGGCCAGCGCCGCAAACGGATGGGCCTTGGCCTCGGATTCGGCCTCGAAGTCGGCATCCGCCACGGCCAGCCTGGGCTCGCTGGGGCAGCTTTCATGGCGCGGCACCAGGGGCAGGGCCATCAGCAGCTCGTCCTCGATCAGGGCGGGCAGGTCGAAGGCGCGATCCAGCACCAGCACGTCCTCCTCGCTCTCGTCATCGAGCGCGGCGGCCGTGGCCTCGTCGGCGACGAAGCGGAACGGGCGCTCCACCTCGACCGCGATCATCACGGCCCCCAGACAGCGCTGACAGATCAGCGGCAGGCTGACCTGGGCCCGCAGGTGCAGCCAGAGCTGATCGGTGGCGCCGGCCTGCGCGCGGGCCTCGCCACGAGCCGACCAGTTGACGCTCAGGCCGGCGGGCTCGCCTTTCGATTCGGCCACCAGGCGCGGATAGTCCTGCAGCGGATCCTGCCCCGACAGGCTGGCGCCGTCCTGGGCGAAGGCCTTGACGTCCAGATGCGCGGCCACAAACTCTTTCTTCATGGCGGCAGTGTAAGAGAATCGCCGCATGACCGACACCGCCCCCTGCCTCCCTCCCC
>NZ_SCMM01000066.1:0-19184 GCF_005503345.1 Ramlibacter sp. 2FC | reverse complement strand
ATGGCACACCACGATCGATCGGACTGGGCGCCGCTCGCATGGGTCTGGTTGGCCGAAGCGCGTATGCTCGCGACTAGACTGGCGACGTAGATCATTTCGTCTACACCCTCTGAGATCGCCGAACACTACTTCGGACAAGCCACCGCCTGAACCCAGGCGCCATTTGCAGAAGGAGACACTACTTGAACACCCCGTCCACCGCGCCCGACAACTGCCCGCCACTGGAGCAGGCCGTGGTGCGCTTCATTCAGGAACTGAAGTACGAACACCTGGACGGCCCCGCCCACGCCGGTGTCAACCGACTGATGCGTGACCAGCTGGCGTTGCAGATCGGCATCTCGCGCATGCCCTGGTCCGAGCAGCTGCTGGACTACGCGACGCATCAGCAACGCCCGGGCAACAGCCGTGTGATGGCCAGCAGCCGGACCATGAGCGCCGCGGACGCGGCCTTCGTGAACGGCTCCTACGGCCACGGTTTCGAATACGACGATGCCCACGGCCCCAGCGCCAGCCATCCCGGCAGTTGTGTCATCCCGGCGGCCCTGGCCATCGGCGAGGAGCTGGGATCCAGCCTCGAGGAGGTGATCACCGCCCTGGTGGCCGGCTACGAGGTCTATACCCGCATCGGCGTGCTGGCCGCGCCCGAGCTGCTGCGGCGTGGTTTTCATCCGCATGCGGTGCTGTCCAACTTCGGCGCCGCCGCCGTGGCCGCCAAGCTGCGCAAGTTCGACGCCGAAACCACCCAACATGCGCTGGCCATTGCGCTCAGCCACGCCTCAGGCACCACGGAATACACCTCCACCGGTGGTTCCATCAAGCGCATCCATGCGGGCATAGGCACACGCAACGGCATGGTGGCGGCCGACATGGCCCGGGCCGGCATCACCGGACCACGCGCCTTCCTGAGTGGCAACAAGGGTTTCTTCCGCACTTTCCTGCAACGTGGGCCTGGCGAAGGCGCCGAACAGCGGTTCGAGATTCACCGCTCGTTCGAGATCAGTACCGTGTGGCTCAAGGCCTATTGCGCCTGTTATTGCACCCATGCCTACATCGATGCGCTGCGGCCCTTCGCCGCGCGTTGCAGCGACATCACCGATATCCATCTGAAGATCGCGCCGCACTTCAACGTCGTGGTCGGCACGGCCAATGCCAATGCCTACGATCCCAAGAACATCGAGCACGTGCAGTTCAGCCTGCCCGTCCAGGCGGCTTTCACGCTGCTGGGCATGGGCAACGGCTACCTGGTCCACCGCGACTACCTGGCGGGCCAGCTTGAGATGGCGCCGGTGGTCGATTTGATGCGCCGGATACGGATCACCGAAGCGCCCGAGCTGGAGCAAAAGTACCCCGGCAAGTTCGTGGCCGATGTGACACTGAGCTTGCGCGACGGCAGCACCGAACAGGTGTTTGTGGAAGACCCGATCGGCACCGACGCGAACCCCATGTCGGAGCACGCGCAGGACGCCAAGTTCATGGAGCTGACCGAGGGCATCCTGGGCACCGAACGGGCACAGACACTGTTGGCGACGCTCAGGCGCCTGGATCCGCGCCTGCCAGCAGCGGACCTGACCGCCCTTTGCACGGCCTGACGCGGCTACGCCAGGTCTGACCGGGGGTCCGGCGCCCCCCAATCACGTTGGAACGCTCCGACAGCGTTGCGCAGAAGCCGGTTGCAGCGAACTTCAGCCGTTGGAGCGCCCGTCGGCTCGCGGCCTCGTCCAGTGACAGGTCACTGCCGAACCAGCAGGCGCATGATCTCGCCGAAGTCCTCCACCTGTTCGAGGTGGAGCACTGCGTCGATCACCCTGTCGATCGTCGGCGCAGGCAGGATGCCATCGACGAACTGGCGGAACTTGCCCACCAGTTCTTCGGTCGTCATGTAGGTCGCAGGATCGGCCGAGGGGGTCCCTTTCGGGAACATCTTCTCGGCGGCGAAGGTTTGTCCACGCGCCCGGATTTCCACGCGTGAGGGACGGCTGGAGATGTCCGCCGAGATCGACTGGAAATACGTCGGGTGGGTTTCCAGCGTGACCTTGTTCATCAGGGCCAGCACCGAGGGATCAAAGACGACCGCCGGGTCCTGCCACTTGCGACCAGGCGGAACGCGGTGGGCCGCAACCGCCAGCCCATGGGCGAAGCAGAACTGCGCATCGTGCACTTGGGTGATCTCGCGGCTGGTGAAACAGGGCAGCACATAGGCCCAGCCCTCGCCATACGAGGTGATGCTCTCGATTTCGTGCACCTGGATGTCGTGTTGCGTCACCAGGTCGATCAGCAGGTCCAGCGGCGCGTGCATCACCCGGCAATGCGGATACGGCTTGAACATCTGGAACGCAGGGAAGCGCCAGTCGTCCCCCAGTCCAGCGGTCACCAGGTCGGGTGACCAGCGCGAGCTGCAGACGAAGCGCGGATAGCCATGCTCGTCATCGTCCAGCATCAGCAGGTCGCCGCGGTGACCCAGTTCGCCCATGTCCGCCGCGGTCAGCGCGGTGTTGGTCAGGCCCCCCGCGAGCTGGTATTTGATGGTCGAGGTCGGTGCGTGCATGAACCACGCGCGCTGCGAGTTCACCGGGGCCGATGCCGCGGCGATGCCGAGCGCGTTGGCGACCTGCTCCGATCCAAGCCGCTTCAGCCTGGCCACCGACGCGGTGGCGCCGAACACCGTGCTGCTGTAGCCCACCACCAACGCCGCCGCGGCCTTGCCATCCTTGGTGTCCCGGTAGCCGCTCATGGCCGCGCCCAGGCGATAGGACATCTCGTGCGAAACCGCAATCGCCGCGATCAGGTCCCGGCCCGGCCGGCGCTGAACCTCTGCCGTCGCGAAGGCACCGGGCAGGACGTACGGACTCACATGGCCGGGCAGCAGCACCGAGTCCGCATCGAGCGCATTGACCAGTTCCGCGTTGGCAAAGGCGGCGCCGTGGGCGCTGGACTTTTCGCCCGCACCGATGATCGTTGCCTGGCCACCGGTGCCCCCGATGCGGCGGCCGACCTCGATGCCGATACGTGAGCGCGGGTGGTCGATGCCCGCCAGGGCACAACCGATGGAATCAAGCACATCGCGCTTGCATTCCTCAACCACCCGGCTGGGCAGCCGGGTCAGGTCCGTACCGACGGTGAAGTCGGCCAATGTCTGAATGATGGTCATGGTCATTTCGTCGCTTTCAAGACCCGAACGATGTCGCCAACGCTCCGCTGCGTCAATGCACTGCCATTCCACGTTCCGTACCCTGGCACGCGCCATCGAGCAAGCATTGGCAGCTTCCCAGGCTCACCCATTCACATCCCCACGTAATTCGGCCCGCCGCCGCCTTCTGGCGTGACCCAGACGATGTTCTGCGTCGGGTCCTTGATGTCGCAGGTCTTGCAGTGCACGCAGTTCTGCGCGTTGATCACCAACTGGTCGGCGCCGTCCTGGTTGACGAACTCGTACACGCCGGCCGGGCAGTAGCGGCTCTCGGTGCCGCCGCACTTGGCCAGGTTGATGGCCACCGGCACGCTGGCGTCTTTCAGCGTCAGGTGCGCCGGCTGCTGCTCCTCGTGGTTGGTGTTGCTGATGAACACGCTGTAGAGGCGGTCGAAGCTGATCCTGCCGTCCGGCTTGGGGTACTCGATCCTGGGCATCTCGGCCGCCGGGCGCAGCTTGACGTGGTCGGGCGTGGTGTTGTGCAGCGTCCAGGGCGGGCTGCTCAGGCCCACCTTGGGCAGCAGCCACTGCTCCACGCCGGTCATCAGCTGGCCTACGGTCTTGCCCTTCTTGAACCAGTTCTTGAAGTTGCGCGTCTGCTGCAGTTCCTCGTTGAGCCAGCTGGCCGCGAAGGCGGCCGGGTAGGCGCTCAGTTCGTCCTGCGCACGGCCGGCGGCCAGGGCCTCGGCCAGCGCGTCGGCGCGTCGGCGCACAGCATGCCGCTCTTGATGGCCGCGTGGCTGCCCTTGATGCGCGCGGCGTTCAGGTAGCCGGCGTCGCAGCCAATCAGCGCGCCGCCGGGGAACACCGTCTTGGGCAGGGCCTGGGGCGTGCCGTTGTTGATGGCCCGCGCGCCGTAGCCCAGGCGCTTGCCGCCCTCGATGTGGGCCTTGATGGCCGGGTGGGTCTTCCAGCGCTGCATTTCCTCGAACGGCGACATCCAGGGGTTCTGGTAGTCCAGACCGATCACGAAGCCCAGCGTGACCTGGTTGTCCTCCAGGTGGTAGAGGAAGCCGCCGCCGAAGCTGTCGTCCTGCATGGGCCAACCGGCGGTGTGCACCACGCGCCCGGGCTGGGCCTGGGTCGAAGGGATTTCCCACAGCTCCTTGATGCCGATGGCAAAGCTCTGGGTGTCCTTGCCTTTGGCCAGGTCGTACCGGGCCAGCAGCTGCTTGCCCAGGTGGCCGCGCGCGCCCTCGGCGAAAACGGTGTATTTGCCCAGCAGCGCCATGCCGAGCTGGAAGCTGTCCATGGGCTGGCCGTCCTTGCCCACACCCAGGTTGCCGGTGGCCACGCCCTTGACGCGGCCTTGCTCGTCGTACAGCACCTCGGCGGCGGCGAAACCGGGGAAGATCTCCACGCCCAGGCGCTCGGCCTGCTGGGCCATCCACTTGACCACGTTGGACAGCGAGATGACGTAGCAGCCGTGGTTGTGGAAGTTGCGCGGCACCAGCCAGTCGGGGGAGCGAGTGCTGCCACTCTCGGACAGGAGCAGCACGTCGTCGCCGGTGACGGGCTGGGCCAGCGGGGCGCCGAGTTCCTTCCAGTCGGGGAAGAGTTCGGTGATGGCGCGCGGGTCCATCACGGCGCCGCTGAGGATGTGGGCACCGGGTTCGGAGCCCTTCTCCAGCACCACGACCGAGATGTCCTGGCCCCTCTGGGCGGCCACCTGCTTGAGGCGGATCGCGGTGGCCAGGCCGGCCGGCCCGCCGCCCACGATCACCACGTCGTATTCCATCGATTCGCGGGGGCCGAACTGCGCCAGCATCTCTTCGGATGTCATTTCGTCATGCTCATGTGGGGGTGACGGGTGCGGCGCGCAGCATGGCTTCGGCCGACCGGATCACGGGCAGGTCGACCATGCGGCCGTCCAGGCTGAAGGCCTGGCCACCGTGCTGGTCGGCCAGGGCCAGCACGCGCCGCGCCCAGTCGAGCTCGGCCGCAGAGGGTGAGAAGGCCTGGTTCACGCCGGCGACCTGGGCCGGGTGGATGCAGAGCTTGCCGCCGAAGCCAAACGCACGCGCGCGGGTGGTGTCGGCCAGCAGGCGTTCGGCGTTGCCGGTGTCGGTGGTCACGCCATCGATGGGCGCGGGCAGGCGGGCGCGCCGCGACGCGGCCACCAGGGCATTGCGGGCAAAGGCCAGCTCGGGCTCCTCGGGCGTGCAGCGCATGCCCAGGTCGAGCTGGAAGTCCAGATGGCCGAACGCCAGGCGCAGCACCTGGGGCTCGCGCGCCAGCGCGTCGGTCTGGTCCAGCCCGGCCAGCGACTCGATCAGGGGCACGACCCGACCCGCGGGCTGCAGACGCCCGGCCACGCTTCGCAGCGCCAGCGGGTCTTCGGACTTGGGCAGCATCACGGCGCCCAGTCCTTGCCCGAACCATGGGGACAGCAGCGCCAGGTCGGCCTCGTGCCAGGGCGTTCCGACGGCGTTGATGCGCACCAGCAGCCGCGCACGTTGCGCCGAATCCAGTTGCGGCAGACGCTCGGCCAGCGCCGCGCGGGCCATGTCCTTGCTGTCGGGGGCGACCGCGTCCTCCAGGTCCACGATGACCGCGTCGGCGCCGGCATCGAAGGCCTTGCCCAGCCGCTCCAGCCGCGTGGCCGGCACGAAAAGCAGGCTGCGTGCGTGTTGCAATGTGCAGCTCATACCACCCCCGCCTGGCGCATCGCCGAAATGTCGGCCGCGCTGCAGCCGAGCTCGCGCAGGATAGCCTCGCTGTGTTCACCCAGCGCGGGCACCGGATCCATGCGGCATTCGTAGTCGTTGCTGGTGGCTGGCGGCAGCAGCGCCTGCAGTGGGCCAGCCGGAGAGCCTATGGTCCGGAAGCGCTGGCGTGCATGCAACTGAGGATGCGCCCACCGGTCGGCCACCTGGTTGACGGCGGCGTTGGCGATCTGCGCCTCGTCCAGCCGGGCCACCACTTCGGCGGCGCTCAGGCTGCCAAAGACCTCGAGGATGATGCGGCGCAACTCAGCGCGGTTTTCGGCACGCCGCACATTGGCATCGAATCGTGGGTCGGCGGCCAATGTGGGCTGGCGCAGCACTTTCTCGCAGAACAGCCTCCACTCGCGTTCGTTCTGCAGGCCCAGCATGACGACGCGGCCATCGCCGGCCTCGAAGGGGCCGTAGGGGTAGATGGTGGCGTGCGCGGCGCCGTTGCGGCCGGGCGCTGACTGACCTTCGTAGGCGTAGTACATGGGGAAGCCCATCCACTCGGCCAGAGCCTCCAGCATGGACACTTCCACATGCGAGCCGCGACCGGTCTGGTGGCGCTGCAGCAGCGCGCTGAGCACGCCGGTGTAGGCGTACATGCCGGCCGCGATGTCGGCGGTGGAGTTGCCGGCCTTGCAGGGCTCCTCCGGCGTGCCGGTGATGTAAAGAAATGCCGCTTCACTCTGGATCAGCAGGTCGTAGGCCTTCTTGTCGCGGTAGGGGCCGTCGGCGCCGTAGCCGGAGATGTCGCACACCACCAGCCGGGGGTGCTGCTGGCTCAGCGCCTCGTAGCTCAGGCCCATGCGGGCGGCGGCGCCGGGCGCCAGATTCTGCACCAGCACGTCGGCCTGGGCGATCAGCTCGCCCAGCACCTGCAGCGCCTGCGGCTGCTTGAGGTCCAGCGTCAGGCTTTCCTTGGAGCGGTTGGTCCAGACGAAATGCGAGGCCAGGCCGTGGGTGCGGTGGTCGTAGGCGCGGGCAAAGTCGCCGCTGCCGGGGCGCTCGACCTTGATGACGCGGGCGCCCAGGTCGGCCAGTTGCCGGGTGCAAAAAGGCGCGGCAATCGCGTGTTCCAGGGTGACGACGGTGATGCCGCTCAAGGGGCGTGCTTGCATAGGAAGAACTTTCTGCCAGACGGCGTCAGACCCATTCGGCGCTGGCCGACATGGCCAGCTGGCCCTGCGGGCCACGGGCCCACAGCCGCGCATCCTGGCCGTCGACACGGCCGGCCACGGTGAAGGGCTCGGTATCGAACAGCGGGCTCACCGCCTTGAATTCAAAGCGGGCGACCTGCCGGCCGGGGTGGGCGCTGCGCAGCGTTTCCATGAGCAGGGTGGCGATCAAGGGACCGTGAACCACCAGCCCCGGATAGCCCTCTTCCGACATGGCGTAGGGCCGGTCGTAGTGGATGCGGTGACCGTTGAAGGTCAGCGCCGAGTAACGCATCAGCAGCACCGGGTCGGGCGTGATGACGCGGGAAAACTGCTCATCGGTGGGGGCGGCGGGTGGCACGGGCGCGGCGGCGCCGGGCGCCGGCGCATCGCGGTAGACGATGTCCTGCTCTTCGCTGATGGCCAGGCCCTGCGCATCGGACAGCTCGTGCAACACGGTGACGAACACCAGCTGACCGCTGCGGCCCGCCTTGGAGGACACCGAGGCAATGCGGGAGACCCGCCGCGCCTGGGCGCCGATCGACAGGGGGCGCAGGAAATGCAGCCGCCCGCCGGCCCACATGTGGCGCGGCAGCGTGACCGGGGGCAGGAAGCCGCCGCGCTGCGGATGGCCATCGGCACCGATGTTGGACTGCCGCTCGCCCGGCAGGAAATACAGCCAGTGCCACAGCGGCGGCAGGGCATCGAGCGCCGCATCCTGGGGGGCTTGGTCCAGGGTTGCCTGCATCAGACGCACAGGCGCGGGCGAAATCAGGTCGTCGAGTGTCTGGGTCCGACCCACCCAGGCGTCGTAGGATGTCTCGTTCATGGCCACCTCAGACCGCCCGGGCCAGCTCGGGCACGGCCGTGAAAAGATCAGCCTCCAGGCCGTAGTCGGCCACACTGAAGATAGGCGCCTCGGGGTCCTTGTTGATCGCCACGATCACCTTGGAATCCTTCATGCCCGCCAGGTGCTGGATGGCACCGCTGATGCCCGCTGCGATGTACAGCTGCGGCGCCACGATCTTGCCGGTCTGGCCGACCTGCAGGTCGTTGGGCGCGTAGCCCGCGTCCACCGCGGCGCGGCTGGCGCCTATGGCCGCGCCCAGCTTGTCGGCCAGCGGGGTGATGACCTCGTTGAACTTCTCGGCCGATCCCAAGGCGCGGCCGCCCGAGACGATGATCTTGGCGGCGGTGAGCTCGGGGCGCTCGCTCTTGACGATCTCGGCGCCGACGAAGCGGCTCTTGCCGCTGGCGGCCGCTGCGGCCACGGTCTCGACGACGGCGCTGCCCCCGGTCGCCGCCGCGGCGTCGAAGCCGGTGGTGCGCACGGTGATGAGCTTGGTGGCGTCGCTGCTCTGCACGGTGGCAATGGCGTTGCCGGCGTAGATGGGGCGCTCGAAGCTGTCGGCGCTGACCACCTTGGTGATCTCGCTGATCTGGGCCACATCCAGCTTGGCGGCCACGCGCGGCGCCACGCTCTTGCCGCCGGCGGTGGCCGGGAACAGGACATGGCTGTAGGCGGGCGCGATGATCAGCACCTGGGCCGCCAGGTTCTCGGCCAGGCCATGGGCCAGGCTGTCGCCCTCGGCGTGGATGACTTTGGACACGCCGGTGATCAGGCTGGCGGCTTCCGCAGCCTCTCTGCTGCCATGCCCCATCACCAGCACATGCACCTGGCCGTCCAGGAACATGCTGATTTCTGCCGCAGCTTTGACGGTATGGAGCGTGGCGCCTTTGATCGAGACGTTGTCGTGTTCGGCAATGACAAGTACGGTCATGATGTCGTTTCCCCTCAGATCACCTTGGCTTCGTTCTTCAATTTGTCGACCAATGTCGCGACGTCCGGCACCTTGATGCCGGCCTTGCGGCCCGCTGGCTCGGCGACCTTGATCGTCTTCAGGCGCGGCTTGACGTCCACACCCAGGTCTTCGGGCTTGACGGTGTCGAGCGGCTTCTTCTTGGCCTTCATGATGTTGGGCAGGGTCACGTAGCGCGGCTCGTTCAGGCGCAGGTCGGTGGTGACCACGGCGGGCAGGGACAGGCTCAGGGTCTCCAGGCCGCCGTCGATCTCGCGAGTAACGCTGAGCTTGTCACCGGCCACCTCGACCTTGCTGGCGAAGGTGGCCTGGGGCAGCTCGGCCAGGGCCGCCAGCATCTGGCCGGTCTGGTTGGCGTCGTCGTCGATGGCCTGCTTGCCCAGGATCACCAGGCCGGGCTGCTCCTTGTCGACCAAGGCCTTGAGCAGCTTGGCCACGGCCAGGGGCTGCAGTTCTTCATTCGTCTCGACCAGGATGGCGCGGTCCGCGCCTATGGCCATGGCGGTGCGCAGGGTTTCCTGGCACTGGGCCACGCCGCAGGAGACGGCTATCACCTCGGTGGCCGCGCCGTTCTCTTTCAGGCGCACCGCCTCTTCGACGGCGATCTCGTCGAACGGGTTCATCGACATCTTGACGTTGCTCAGGTCGACGCCGGAGCCATCGGGCTTGACGCGGGCCTTGACGTTGTAGTCCAGCACACGTTTGACGGGAACGAGTATCTTCATAGGGATATCGGCTTTCTCGGATCGGGTTCAGAACGAGCGGGGAAGACCCAGCACGTGCTCGGCCACGTGGCTCAGGATCATGTTGGTGGAGATGGGCGCGACCTGGTACAGGCGCGTCTCGCGGAACTTGCGCTCGACGTCGTATTCGCAGGCGAAACCGAAGCCGCCATGCGTCTGCAGGCAGGCGTTGGCGGCCTCCCAGCTGGCCTTGGCCGCCAGGTACTTGGCCATGTTGGCCTCGACGCCGGCGTTCTGGCGTGTCGAGAAGGGCGACATCGACATTGCCCTGCTCTACGGCCAGAAGGAGACCCCCGCACTGCAGGTCAAGGCCTTGGTGGAGGAAAGCCTGTGGGTGGTGGCGCCGCCCTCGGCCCGCTTGTCGCACAAACGCCCGCTGGCGCTGGCGCAGGTCGCGCAGCATCCCTTCATCCTGCCCGGCCCGCCCCAGGGCCTGCGCGCGATGATTGAACACGCGGCCACCGAAGCCGGCGTGGCCCTGGACGTGGTGGCCGAAACCAACGCGCTGAGCGTGCAGAAGTCGCTGGTCGCCGAAGGCCAGGGCTGGACCATACTGCCTGCGGTCTGCGTCAAGCAGGAGGTCGAGCGGGGCCAGCTGAGCGCCGCGCCGCTGATCCCCCCCGGCCTGCGCCGCACCATAGTGTTGGCGGCGCCCACCACACGCCAGGCCACTGCGCCGGTGCGCTGCGTGGTGGCGACGCTGCTGGAGCAGGTCAAGATGGCGTTCGACGCCGGACACTGGGGCGTGTTCGCACGCTGGATCGGGCGCTGAGCCCGAACGGCCTGACCTGGGTCAACTGGCGCGGGTGAGCTGGGCGATGCGCTTCCAGTGCGCGTCCTCGCGTGGCAAGTCGGCCTGGAAGGCGCGGTGCTCGACCAGTTCGACATACATGGATTGTCTGTCGCAAAACGCCTTGAACTCTGCCGATTGCGCGATACGCGCCAACTCGTTGGAGATCAGTTGCACCACCGGCGCAGGTGCGGCCGCCGGCGCGAAGGCGGCTATCCAGGAGGCGACTTCGAAACCAGGTATGCCCGCTTCGATTCGTTGCGCCCCACACCAAGCTGGCCACCACGCGCTGGTGGCACACCACGACGCTGGCCGAGGACTTCGCCGTGGCCTCGTGCGACGAGGACGATCTGTACGCGGCCATGGACTGGCTGCTTGAGCGCCAGGACACCATTCAGAAGAAACTCGCGGCACGCCACCTGAGCGAGGGCGCCTTGGTGCTGTACGAACTGTCCTCCAGCTACTTCGAGGGCAGCAGCTGCCCGCTGGCCAAGCTGGACTACAGCCGCGATGGCAAGAAGGGGTTGCCGCAGGTCAACTACGGCCTGCTCACCGATGCGCGTGGCTGCCCGCTGGCCGTCTCGGTGCACGAGGGCAATGTGGCCGACAGCCCGACCTCCATGCCCGAGGTCAAGCGCCTGCGCGAGCAGTTCGGTGTCAAGCAGCTGGTGATGGTGGGCGACCGCGGCATGATCTCCAGCAAAGCCATCGAGGAGATGCGCGAGAGTGAGGGCATCGCCTGGATCACGGCCCTCAAGAGCGTGTCGATCCGCGCGCTGGTGGACCAAGGGCAGTTGCAACTGGATTTTCTCGACGAGCGCAATTTGCTCGAGATGAGCTCGCCGGACTATCCGGGCGAGCGGCTGGTGGCATGCCGTAATCCGGAACTGGCCCGGCTGCGCGCGCACAGGCGTGAAGAACTGCTCGCGGCCACCGAGCGCAACCTTGAGAAGATCAAGGCCCGGGTGGAGGCGGGCAGGCTGATGTTCGCCGACACGGATCAAGCGGCCAAGACCACGCGCGATCCGGTGGCGCCGGCTGCGCGCTCCAAGGCGGCGCTGCGCAAGGTGAGTAGTCGCACGTTGGACGATGACACGCCGGCGCACAGCTTTGCCAGGCTCATGGGTAACCACGACCGACGGGCGCGCTACAGTTGCGACATCCTCCACTCGCGAAAGGCTGAGCCCATGCCCTCCGCCCTGGAACTGGCCGCCGACCATCCGGCGCTCAAACAGGCCGTGCAACGCAGCCGCGCCCTGCTGCACAAGCGCGCCCTGGTCGCTGCAGCCGCCGGCGTCGTGCCCCTGCCCGGCCTGGACTGGGCCGTTGATGCCGCCCTGCTGGCGCGCCTGATCCCGAGGATCAGCGGTGAGTTCGGCCTGCTGCCCGACCAGATCGACCGTCTGGCCCCTTCGCAGCGCGAGCGCGTGCAAAAGGCCGTGGCCATGGTCGGCTCGGTGCTGATAGGCCGCTTCATCACGCGCGACCTGCTGCTGCGTGCAGCCCAGGCCATCGGCTTGCGCCTGAGCGCCGGCCAGGCCGCACGCTTCGTTCCGCTGGCAGGCCAGGCGGTCTCGGCCGCCATCGGCTACACCACCCTGCGCTATCTGGGCGAGCAGCACATCAAGGACTGCGTGCGCGTGGCGCTGGCGGCGCAGATGCGGCTGCCGGGGCCCGGGCCTCAAGATTCAACGCTCACGCCCGGCGCGCCTTAGCACCTGCGTCATCGGCTCCAGCAAGTACTGCAGCGGCGTGCGCGTCTCGCCCTTGATGTAGACCTCGGCCGGCATGCCGGCCAGCAGCTTGACGTCCTCGGCACGCGCCAGAGAGGCAGCATCGGCCTCTATCATCGCCACGTAGTAGGGCTGGTTGCTGACGCGATCCACCAAGCGGTCGGGCGACACATAGAGCAGCCTGCCCTCGACCAGGCGGGTGGTGCGGTACTTGAACGCGGTGAAGCGGATCTCGGCCGCCTGCCCCTGTTGCACGCGGCTCACGTCCTCGGTGCGTATATGCGCCTCGACCAGCAAGCGCGGATCGGCCGGCACGATGTCGGCAATCGGCTCGCGCGGCGACACCACCGAGCCCGGCGAGGTGAACCTGAGGTTCATCACGTCGCCCGCCGCCGGCGCGGCGATGACCTGGCGCTTGGACGCATCGCTGGACTTGCGCCACTCCTGCTCGATTTCCGACAGGCGCGCGCTCGTGACCTTGAGCTGGTCGCTGGCCTGCTGCCGGTACTCGCCTTCGAGCGACTTGATGCGCAGGTCGGTGTCGAGCAGGCGCTGCTCGGCACGCGCCAGGTCGGAGCGCTTTTCCTCGAGCTTGACGCCATAGTCGGCCACCGCGGCCTCCAGCTGCGAAATGCGCGTGGCCGAAATGAAGCCCTCCTTCTGCAGGTTGCGGTGTGTCTCGAGCTCGGACCTCTGGTGGCGCAGCGATTCGGTGGCCTGGGCGATCTGCGCGCGCAGCGCCTCGCGCTCCTGCTGCACCTTGTCACGCTGGGCGCGCAGCAGCGTACTCTGGCTGCCCAGGGCCTCGCGCCGCGCGGCGAACAGCGCCTTTTCCTTGGCGACCTGCTGAGCGAGGCGAGGATCGGTGGCGGCCGCATGCGCGAGGTCTTGCGGCCAGTTGATCGCCGCCGACAGCGCCTGCTCCGCTTCGAGCCGCGCCATACTGGCGCGCTCGGCATTGACGCGGTAGCTGAGGCGGTTCATGTCGGCGTCGACCGACACATCGCCGAGGACCAGCAGGGCCTGGCCCTGCGCGACGCGCTGGCCGTCGCGCACCAGCACCTCGCGCACCGTGCCGCCCTCGGCATGCTGCACCGGCCGGCGATCCAGGTCGACCTTGACGAAGGCGCTGGCCACGACCGCCGACGACAAAGGCGCCCAGGCCAGCCAACCGGCCACGGGGACCAGCCCGAGCACCAGCACCCAACCAGCCCAGCGTGCCAGGCGGCGCGCCTCGGCCTTCTGCTCGAGCAGCGGCGCGTCGGCATTGATGGGCGTCATCGCTGCGGCGATCATGATGCCTCCCCTCGGCCGGCGCCCGAGCGCTGGAGCGTCTGCAGCATGTCGACCACGCGCGCACCCGCCGCGCCATGGGCTTCGGCCTCAGCCGCCGGTGCGGCCTGCTTCTGCGCTTGCTGCGGCCGCTGCTGCATCGCGCGCATGACCTCGGCCGCAGCGCCGTAATGCTGCACGCGGCCGCCGTCGAGCACCAGCATCTTGTCCACATGCTGGATCAGCGTCGAGCGATGCGTCACAACCACCACCGTGACCTGGCCGCGCAGATCGGCCAGGGTGGCCGCCAGCGCGTTCTCGCCCGCGCCGTCGAGGTTGGAATTGGGCTCGTCGAGCAGCAGCAGCCTGGGATCGCCGTAGAGCGCGCGGGCCAGCGCGATGCGCTGGCGCTGGCCGGGCGAGAGCAGGGCGCCGGCAGGATCGACCGGGGTGTCGTAGCCCTCGGGCAGACTCAGGATCAGTTCGTGCACATGGGCGCGCTGCGCCGCCAGCACCACCCGCTCGGCATCCACTTCGCCCAGCCGCGCGATATTCTCCGCCACCGTGCCGGGAAACAGCTCGACGTCCTGCGGCACATAGCCGATATGCGGGCCGAGTTCTTCGCGCGGCCACTGCGAGAGATCGGCCTGGTCGAGCCGCACGCTGCCGGACGTCGGTGCCCAGACCCCCGTCAGCAGCCTCACCAGCGTGCTCTTGCCGGCGGCGCTGGGGCCGATGACGGCCAGCGCCTCGCCCGGCTCGAGCTGCAGCGAGACGCCGGCCAGGATCAGCCGCTCCCCCTGCGGCGCGCGAAATACCAGGTTTTGCGCCTGCAAGCGGCCGGTCGGCGCGGGCAGCGGCATACGCCGTGGTTCGGCGTCCGCCGCGGCCAGCAGATCGCGCAGCCGGCGAAACGCGGCCCGGCCCTCGGCCAGCACACGCCAGCTGCCCACCACCTGCTCCACCGGCGCGAGCGCCCGGCCGAGCAGCACCGTGGTGGCGATCATGATACCGGCCGTGGCCTCGCCGTGGATGACCAACCAGGCGCCCAGGCCGAGCATCAGCACCTGCACGGCCTGGCGCAGGGTGCGCGTGCAGGCGGCCATCAGCACCGACTTGCGCGCCGTCCGGCCCTGCAGCGCCGTGACCTCCTGGTTCTTTTGCCGCCATCGGCCCAGCAGTGCCTCGGTCATGCCCAGCGCCTGCGCAACCTCGGCGTTCTGCAGCGAGGCCTCGAGATAGCGCGTGGCGCCGGCCGCGGCCTTCTGCAGCGACTCGATCTCGCGCCGCGTGATCAGGTCGTTCAGCAGCGCAAGCCCGAGCATCAGCAGCGCCGCCGCGGCCGCCGCCATGCCCAGGGCCGGATGGACCAGCCAGACCACGGCGACATAGACCAGGGCCCAGGGTGCGTCGAACAGCGCGAGCAGGCCTTGGGACGAGAACAGCGCACGCAGCGCCGCCACGTCGCGCATCCCCTCGGCCGGCGCACGCCCGCTGCGCCGCGCGCCCTGCGCCACCGTGATGCGCGCCACCACGGGCGACAGCGCCTCGGCCACCAGGTTGCCCGCCACGCCCTGCAGCCGGCCCCGCAGGTGATCGAGCGCCACCAGCAGCACGAGCGCCATGCCCACGCCGAGCAGCAGCACCAGCAGCGTCTCGCCGCTCTGGCTGGCCAGCACGCGGTCGAACACCTGCAGCATGAAGACCGCGGGGGTCAGCAGCAGCAGGTTGACGAAGAAGGACAGGGCCGCGACATGGAGCAGCGGGCGGCGCAGCAGGATCGGCAGAGCGGTCATGGAAGCTCCCGGGTAGGGATCGCGATAGCGGCAGGTGCCAGCTTCAAGACGTCGGCCCATCACCCGCTACAGCAAGGGGTCCGCATCGATGTGCGCCATCAGCGTCTCGTTGTCCAGGCCCGTGATGCCCTGCAGCACCAGCAAATCCTGCGCGCTGTAGGCCGAGCCCGCGCCGTCGCGGTCTATGCTGACGATGGCGTTCCCGTCGACCTCGCGCATGCCGAAGAACTGCGCCGCGTCGGCCGCCGTGTAGCGGATCAGCAGGTCGCCGACGTTGAGCGTATCGCCGCCGGGGCCCGTGTCGAAATCCGTGATCGTGTCCACGGCATCGGCGTCGGTGCGCAGGAACATGAAGGTATCGCTGCCGGCGCCGCCGGTCAGCATGTCGCTTCCCGTGCGGCCGATGATCAGGTCGTCGCCGTCGCCGCCGACCAGCGTGTCCGCGCCCACCCCGCCCAGAACCGTGCCATTGCTTTGCGAGCCACTGTTGGTCACGACCGTGTTGCCGTCTTCGGCCGACGAGCCCTGGAAATCGGCCGCCGCGTACCGCCCCACGAGGGTGAGCTCGGCCGTATGCGTTCCGTCGCTCACGGTCAGCCTGCCCGCGGTGTTGGCGGCATTTGCCGTGTAGCTGATCTGCGTGCCGCTGCCGAAGACGAGCTCGCCGAACTGCAGGCTGTCGTCGGCGGCGAGGCCGGCGATCGTTCCCGTGAAGCCCGAAGCCTGGTCGAAGCTCAGCGTGCCCGATCCGCCATCGGCGAAGGCAATGGTCGCGTCGGAGGCGGTGCCGAATTCGAGCGTCGCGGTGCCACTGATCGTCGCGCTGCCGCTGCCCGAGACCGCGCCCCGGACGTCCACGTTGCCGCCGTTGGCCCAGAGGTGACCCGCGTTCCACAAGCCACTCTCGATGACCAGGCCTCCGGCGCCGCTGGCCGCGAGCGTCCCTGTGTTGGCCACGGTGTTGGAGCCCGTGTCTATCACCAGCGCGTTGCTTCCGTCGGCGAGAATCGTGCCGCCGTTGACCAGCGTCATCTGGCCCGCGCCGATCTGGCCCGCGCCGGAAATCAGGTTGTCTTCGTTCACCAGCGTCGCGCTCGACACGGCGCCAAAGATCACGTTGTTCGCGTTGTCCGACAGCAGCACCTGCCCGCCACCGCGCAGCGTCATACTCTCGACGAGCACCTGCAGGTCGGTCTCGCTGCCCGTGGAAGCGAGCGCGATCGTGCCGCTGTTCTCGACCAAGCCGCCAAGCGGCAGGATGGCGCCGTCGCTGATCGTCATGGTGCCGGCGTTGACGGTCGTCGGCTCGAAGTTGAACAGGAAGTTGGCGGCGCTCAGGTCGGCCGCGTGAACGCCGAGCACCGTGATCGTCGCGCCCGAAGCCAGCGTGATCACCGCGTTGCCGTCGGCATCGTCGGCGATCGCGAGATCGCCGAACTGCGAGACGCCGGTGAAGCCGATCAGGTCGATCCGGTCCGCCGCCACGTCGAAGTTGTGGATCGTGTCGCGCGCGATCGGTTGGGCGAAGACGAACAGGTCGGCGCCGCTCGAGCCGCTGAGGTGGTCGTCCGACGATACCGCGAAGATCGGCGAGCCGGGGGCGTAGGCTTCGACGTTGTCGAGCACCACCATGCTGCCCGTCGTGCCGTCGGCGTTGGTCCAGGTCATCGTCACCGGGAGCAGCATGGCGCCGGTGAAGTCAGGCGGCGTGGTGATCGTCAATGCGCTGGGGTCGTTCGTTTGAATCGTCCAGGCGCCGTTGCCGAGATCGGTTCCGCCGTCCAGGGTCCAGCCCGATGGAACGCCGGTGAGCGTCACCGTGATCGCGTCGTTCGCATCGGCCGTCGGATCGGTGAGGGCCAAGTTGATCGGAGACCCAGCAACCCCAGCCGGTAGAACACGCGAGCCAATCGCCGTCGACAGATCCGCCAGCGTTACCCCCTCAAGGTCCACCAAAATATCGTTCGCGCTGTCGGGAGTGGCGCCAACCTGCTGATAAACATAAGTGTGGGCTGTTCCGCTGATCGTCGCCGTGAACGCCACTGTCGCGCCGGCGTTGCCAATGTCGTTGGCCTGCAGATACTGCACCACAGCCGCGACATGCGCGGTTGATGTCAGACTTACCGCAGCACTATAGGCATCTGCGTCGTCGAATGTGATGATGCCGTTTGAAATGGTGTGCGATTTCACGGTTTGACCGGCAATGGTCAAGGTGGAGTTCGCGCCATCCACATTCGTGCCGGTTGCAGCCGCAGGCGTGCCCTGCAGATCCAAGGTGTCGGCATTCCCCGTCGTAAATAGGAAGTCGGTAATGACATCGTAGCCGGCAATCGTGCCGGAATCCCCGACGCCGCCGACCGTGACAGAAGACTCCCCGCTATTGATTACAAACGTGTCTTGTTGATTTCCCCCAGTCATCGTGTCCGCGCCCGCTCCGCCTGTAATATTGTCTGCCCCCGCACCGCCAACCAGAGAGTCGCTGCCAGAACCACCCGTGATGCTGTCGGCGCCGGAATCGCCGTTGATCGTGTCGTTCCCAGCCGCGCCGACGATAGTGTCGTTGCCCGCGCCACCGGTGATCGTGTCGTTGCCCGCACCGCCGGTGATGCTGAAGGCGCCATTGGATTCGGCTATACCGTTCCAGGTCAACGTTTGACCACTAGTCAGTGCCGTGCCGTCCACCGTCAGTGTTTGACCCGCAGCAACCAGGGCATTCACCGTGGTGACGTTGGTCGTGGCTGCGCCCAGGGTAATGACTTCGATGCCAGTGACATTGTTCAGATCGTCGCTCGCGCCGTTGCTGTCCGTGAAGCTCAGCGTGTCCGTGCCTGTGCCACCGTTGATGGTGTCCGCACTGGTCAGGTTGCCGGCCAGCACGAAGCTGTCGTTGCCGCTGCCGCCAGCCAGGGAGTCGTTGCCTGCGCCACTGACGATCGTGTCGTTGCCGGAGCCACCCGTGATGGTGTCATTGCCCGCACCCCCTGTGACGCTGAAGGCGCCATCGGTTTCGGCCACGCCGTTCCAGGTCAGGGTCTGCCCTGCGCCCAGCGCCGTGCCGTCCACCGTCAAGGTTTGGCCCGCGGCAACCAGGGCATCCACCGTGGTCACACTCGTGACGGCCGCGCCCAGGGTGATGATTTCAATATTGGTGACATTGTTCAGGTCATTGGCTGCGCCGTTGCTGTCCGTGAAGCTCAGCGTGTCCGTGCCTGCGCCGCCGTTAATGGTGTCCGCGCTGGTGAGGTTGACGGCCAGAACGAAGCTGTCGTTTCCGCCACCGCCAGCCAGGGAGTCGTTGCCGGCACCACTGGTGATGGTGTCGTTGCCGGAGCCGCCCGTGATCGTATCGTTGCCAGCACCGCCGGTGATGCTGAAGGCGCCATCGGTTTCGGCAGCGCCGTTCCAAGTCAGGGTGGTTGCCGCCGTGCCGTCCACCGTCAAGGTTTGGCCCGCGGCAACCAGAGCATCCACCGTGGTCACACTCGTGACGGCCGCGCCCAGGGTGATGATTTCAATATTGGTGACATTGTTCAGGTCATTGGCTGCGCCGTTGCTGTCCGTGAAGCTCAGCGCGTCCGTGCCTGCGCCGCCGTTAATGGTGTCCGCGCTGGTCAGGTTGACGGCCAGAACGAAGCTGTCGTTTCCGCCACCGCCAGCCAGGGAGTCGTTGCCAGCGCCACTGGTGATGGAGTCATTGCCGTCCCCGCCGCTGATCGTGTCCGCCCCTGCGCCGCCGATGATCGTGTCGTTGCCGGCTCCGCCGGTGATGCTGAAGGCGCCATCGGTTTCGGCAGCGCCGTTCCAAGTCAGGGTGGTTGCCGCCGTGCCGTCCACCGTCAAGGTTTGGCCCGCGGCAACCAGGGCGTCCACCGTGGTCACACTCGTGACGGCCGCGCCCAGGGTGATGATTTCAATATTGGTGACATTGTTCAGGTCATTGGCTGCGCCGTTGCTGTCCGTGAAGCTCAGCGTGTCCGT
>NZ_SCMM01000065.1:0-19825 GCF_005503345.1 Ramlibacter sp. 2FC | reverse complement strand
TCCATCAGAGGATCCACCCCGCCTGCGCGGCGTCTCCTTCCTGACTAACGACTGTTTCATCTCAGCGCTCCAATTTCCTTCCCCTTGGGGAGGGAGGCATCCATAGCATCTCCTTTTGCTGCGTGCCCGCTTCACAGCACGTTGAGCGGGGTCTTGAGGTATCGCGTGCCGTTGTCTTCCGGCGGCGGCAGCTGGCCGGCGCGCATGTTGACCTGCACCGAAGGCAGGATCAGCGTCGGCGTGGCGAGCGTGGCGTCGCGCGCCTGGCGCATGGCCACGAACTCGTCCTCGCTGATGCCGTTGCGCACATGGACGTTGTGCGCGCGCTCCTCTGCCACCGTGCTGACGTACTGCACCTCGCGGCCGCCAGGCTGGTAGTCGTGGCACATGTAGAGCCGCGTCTCGGGCGGCAAGCTCATCACCTTGGTGATCGAGCGGTAGAGGGTGCGCGCGTCGCCGCCGGGGAAGTCGCAGCGCGCGGTGCCGTAGTCAGGCATGAACAGCGTGTCGCCCACGAAGGCGGCGCTGTCCTGGCCGTCGCTGACCACGTAGGTCATGCAGGCCGGCGTGTGGCCCGGCGTGTGCATGGCGCTGGCCTTCAAACCGCCGATCTCGAAGGTCTCGCCGTCGCTCATCAGCCGGTCGAACTGGCGCCCGTCCCGCGCGAACTCGGGCCCGACGTTGAACAGCGTGCCGAACACCCGCTGCACAGTCGTGATCTGGCTGCCTATGGCGAGCTGGCCCCCCAGCTGCTGCTTCAGGTAAGGCGCAGCCGAAAGGTGATCGGCGTGCACATGGGTTTCCAGAATCCACTGCACCCGGGCGCCGAGTTCGCGCGCGCGCGCGATCAGCCTGTCGGCGCTGGCGGTGGACGTGCGGCCCGACTTGGGGTCGTAGTCCAGCACGCTGTCGACGAGCGCGCATTGGCGGCTCGCAGTGTCCATCACGACGTAGCTGATGGTCCAGGTTTCGGGGTCGAAAAAGCCTTCGACCTGGAGTCGGGGAGGTTCGCTCATGGAAGTCTTATATGGATGCCTCCCGGATAGCAAGAAGAATTTGTGTTGTGCTGCGAAGAAGTCGGCTGCGTCCTTATATCCGGCCTTGATTGCGTGGTTTGCCTGGTTGCCCAGGGTGGCACGCTGGCCCCGATGCATATCCGCTGGCAAGCACCTCATCTCCTATGGCGAACTCTTGCGTCCGTACATCCATGCAGGTTTAGCTCACCCCGGTCTGACCTGTTTCACATCACTTCACTCTTTGCTGCCTTGCTAGCCTTCAAAGGCTGACCATATCCTTTCGTTAAGGTTGGTTGATGAATTGGCTGTCCCGTTGGTCACGCCGCTTGCGGCCTGACGCTTTGGTAGCCCCGTTGGTAATCCTCTTGCTTGGCCGCCAGCGCCCAGATCGTGCGGGCCATCTTGGCCGCCTGCGCCACGATCACCACGTTGGCGGGCCTGCGGCCCTTGAGCCCTTCAAGCCAAAGGCCCGGCTATTGGCGTGGCCCAGCACACTTCTAGCGCCGTGAATGAGCAAGGTGCGCAGGTAGGTGTCGCCGCGCTTGGAGATGTTGCCCAGCCTCACCTTGCCGCCTGTGCCGGTTTGCAGGGGAACCAGCCCCAGCCAAGCGCAGAACTCGCGCCCTGACTTGAACGCGCTGGCCTCGCCCATAGCGGCGATGGCCGTCGTGGCGCTGAGTACGCCAACGCCCGGAATCTGGGCGATGCGCTGCATCTGCGGGTCTTGGCGCAGCTGCAGCGCCAGGCGCTTGTCGACGCTGGAGATGTCCTCGCCCAGCGCCTTGATGCGCGTCACCTGCTCGCGCAGGCTGTTGGCCACCCTCTGGGGCAACTGCGATTGCAAGCGCTCCAGCGCTGGCTCCACTTCGCCCAGCATTGCCTTGCTGCCTTTGGCAAAGATGGCCCCGAATTCGTAGAGCAGCCCGCGCAAGGCATTGGTCTGCATGGTGCGCATCTTCATGAGCAGCTCGCGCTGGCGATGCAGCGCAGCAGCGGCACTCTGTGGCGACGTCGGGCACCTTGATGCCGGCGCCGCGCTTCGGGGGCTCGGCCACCTTCAGGGTCTTGAGGCGCGGCGTGACGTCGACACCGAGCTCCTCGGGCTTGACGTTGTCGAGCTGCTTCTTCTTGGCCTTCATGATGTTGGGCAGGGTCACGTAGCGCGGCTCGTTCAGGCGCAGGTCGGTGGTGACGACGGCCGGAAGGCTCAGGCTCAGGGTCTCCAGGCCGCCGTCGATCTCGCGGGTGACGCTGACCTTGTCGCCAGACACCTCGACCTTGGAGGCGAAGGTGGCCTGGGGCAGCTCGGCCAGGGCCGCCAGCATCTGACCGGTCTGGTTGGCGTCGTCGTCGATGGCCTGCTTGCCCAGGATGACGAGGCCGGGCTTTTCTTTCTCGACCAGGACGGCCAGCAGCTTGGCCACGGCCAGGGGCTGGAGTTCTTCGTTGGTCTCGACCAGGATGGCGCGATCCGCGCCTATGGCCATGGCGGTGCGCAGGGTTTCCTGGCATTGGGCCACGCCGCAGGAGACAGCGATGACCTCGGTGGCCACGCCTTTCTCCTTGAGGCGCACGGCCTCCTCGACGGCAATCTCGTCGAAGGGGTTCATGCTCATCTTGACGTTGGCCAGGTCGACACCGCTGCCGTCGGACTTGACGCGCACCTTGACGTTGTAGTCGACCACGCGCTTGACGGGGACGAGGATTTTCATGACTGTCTCTCCGGATCGTTTCAAAGGGATGATTCGGTTGACGTCTACGTAGTCGGCCCTGCAAAATTCAGTTGACTCCAACGACGGCAAGTTGCGAAGTCGAGCGCGCAGCTGTCGGCGCCGCTCGCATGATGACCAGCGCGTCGAGCCGTACGAAGGCAATCCTTCTGCCGCGCAGACTCCTAGCCTTCAGTGAATACGCGGCTTCCATCGGCTCCGAATGCGTCGATCAGGAGGCGCTCCTGCGGCTTTTCGGACGCGGTTTTCAGAATTGCATCCAAGTCGCAGAAAATGAAGGGTTTACCCTAGACTCAAACCGCTACGATTTGCATTGAAACCGAGATCACCCCACGTTGGCGGCTTCGATACTCCGCAATCAAGAACTCGACCGACCAGCGGCCGAGGTCGTGGCGACTCATTCCAGCTTGAATCCAACCTGCTGCAATGTGGCGGCATGCTTTGTCGACGCCTGTTGCAGGCTCTTGTACAGCTCCTCCGGACGCGTGGCGTGAGGAAGGTCCATGCCCGAGGCCAGGATGCGCTGTTTCATTGAAGCGTCCTGCAGGGCAGCTTGCACCGCGTCAAACAACTGGTTTCGCACGGCGACCGGCACATCGGGCGTGATAAAGGCGCCAATCCAGACTGTCTCGTTCAGACTCGGATAGCCCAGCTCAGTGAAGGTAGGCACATCGGGCAGCGTACGCATACGCTTGGGCGAAGTGGTGGCCAGCGCCTTGAGCTTACCGGTTTTGATTAGAGGCAACGCGGCCGCGGGCCCATTGAATGAGAACGGGATCTGGCCTCCCATCACTTGTGTCAGTGCGGGAGCCTCGCCAGGGAATGGGACGTGCAGCATGTCGAGACCCGCGAGTTTGTTCAGCTCGAGCCCGAGGGTGTGTGCCGACGTTCCCGCGCTGTAGGAGGCATAGCTGGTCTTGCCCGGATTGTTCTTCACGTGGGCAATGGCCTCGGCCAGACTGTTAACCGGCAGCTGAGGGGCGGCCACCAGAACCAGTCCTGTGCGCGCCACTTCCGCCAGGGGATAGACCTCCCTCATCGGATCCAGTGGCAGCTTCATCGCATGAGGAATCTCCGAGAGAACGCCGTTGACAGTCACCAGCATGGTGTGCCCGTCCCGCGGCGACTTTAGCAGTTCCTGTATGCCGATGATTCCACCAGCGCCGGGCTTGTTGTCGACCACGACTGGCTTGCCGAGTTGGCGCGACAGCAACTCAGCCAGGCCGCGGGACAAGGTATCCGACGAGCCGCCCGCCGGCGCGCTGACGATAATGCGCAGCGGCTTGCTCGGAAAGTCATTGGCCAGCGCCGGCGAGCCGACCAGACCGGTGAGCGCAAGGGCGACGATCGACGAGAGAAGGTTGCGTCGCAAGACCATGTTGTCTCCTTTTGAAGTGTGTGCTGCGGTCACCGCGCGGTCCTTGAACACCGCTGCGGTTAAGGGTCGCCGCGCCTCGCGGTTTTCCTTCTGCCCCATTCTGCTATCCCGAAACGTGGAGTACCCCACTCTGCGGGAGTGGGTCGATGGAGCGCTTGAGCCCCGCCCCAACCCACTCTCCCAGGGTGGGGCATTGCCTGAGCGGCTGCCACAGAATGGCACGCAGCCCTCCGTCATGTGTGCCAACGCGGGGAGCGCCACCACAACAACGCCCACAGCGACTGGAGACAAACATGGCCATTGCCACCCTAAGCCAAGGGATCGCGGTCGATCCCGAAGCGCCCTACCCGGTGCCCCGAACCTACGCGTGGATTGTCTTCGCGATGACGTTCGGGCTCATGCTGTCGGACTACCTGTCGCGTCAGGTGATCAACGCAGTGTTCCCCTTCCTCAAGACGGAATGGGCCCTTACGGACACCCAGCTTGGCTCACTGGTGAGCGTGGTGGCGCTGACCATCGGCGTCATGAGCATCCCGGTTTCCATCCTGGCCGACCGCTTTGGCCGGGTGCGCAGCGCAGCCGCGATGGCCCTGGTGTGGGCACTGGCAACCATCGCCTGCGGGATGGCTGAAAGCTTCACCAGCCTGGTCATCGCGCGTGCCTTTGTCGGCCTGGGTGAGGCCGGCTACGGCAGCGCCGGCGCAGCCATCCTGACGCGCGTGTTCCCGGCCCGGCTACACGCCACCGCGATGGGCTCCTTCCTGGCCGCAGGCATGATCGGCTCGATGCTGGGCGTCGTGTTGGGTGGCGTCATCGCCCAGGCCCTGGGCTGGAAGGTAGCCTTCCTGGTCATGGGCACGTTCGGGCTCGTGCTGGCGGCGCTGTTTCCCGTGCTGGTTAAGGAGCAGACCGATGACTCTGC
Organism: Ramlibacter sp. 2FC; assembly: GCF_005503345.1. NCBI lineage: Bacteria > Pseudomonadati > Pseudomonadota > Betaproteobacteria > Burkholderiales > Comamonadaceae > Ramlibacter > Ramlibacter sp. 2FC. The sequence continues at coordinate 14,779 of NZ_SCMM01000065.1, read as the reverse complement.
GAGCGTTCAAACCAAGGTGCCTGTGGGCCAGGTGCTCGGGCAACTGGTGCGCACACCCACGCTTCTGCTCGTGGCCCTAGGAGGCGCATGCACCATGTTCGCGCAGACTGCCTTCATCGCCTGGCTTCCCAGCTACCTCAATCGCTTCTATGGACTGGAGCCCGGCAAGGCGTCCATGGGCACCGGCGTGCTGATCATCTGCATTAGCCTGGGCATGATCATCGGCGGCGGGCTGGCGGACCGCTTCAGCCGCCGCAACCCGCTGCGCCGGCTGCATATCGTAATGACCTATGGCGCGCTGATGGGATGCGCCCTGCTGCTGGCATTCCGCTTCGGGCCCGGCACGTCCCAGTTCCTGCTCATTGCCCTGGGCCTACTGGTCAGCACCGGCTTTCTGGGCCCGGCCCTGGCGGTCGCGGCCGACGTCACGCCGCCGGCCGCCCACGCGACCGCATTCGCCATCTTGGCACTGGCCTACATGCTGCTGGGCGGCGCCCCCGGCCCGCTGGTGGTCGGCCGTCTGGCCGATGTCATGGGCCTGGACAGAGCACTGTCCATCGTTCCGGTCGCCAGCCTGCTGGGGGGCGGCTTCTTCTATCTCGCGTCCACCCGTTACCTGCAAGACCGCGCCAAGGTGCGTGGTGCTTGAGCACCCGGAAGCACCAGAACGCCCCATCCAAGGACATTCGACATGAACCTCACCGAGACACACCTCCGACAAGCCACCCGGGTCATGCAGACCGTAGGCTGGCTGTGCCTGGCCGGGTTGCCCGCCTTCGCCGTCCTCTACCCCCCGGGCGTGCTGTGGGGCGACCTGCCAGTGGCCTACTGCCTGCCGCGGCTGTTCGACCATCCACCGTCGCCCTACGACGGCCTGCATCCCTATTTCTACATGCTGGCAGTGATGTACATGTCCTACGGCTACCTGATGCTGCGGGGTGCTCGGGACCCCGGGGGCAACCGCGCGCTGTTCGACTTCGGCATCGTCGCCAACCTGGCACACGGCGCCATCATGATCCCGATGGCGTTCTACTACCCGAACGAACACGCCCACCTCTGGTTCGACATCCCGTTCGCCTTCTTCGTCGTGGGCCTGCTGATGCGCTGGCACCCCAAGCGGGCTGAACGCCCGGCCTGAGCGAGCCGCCATGAGCAACAACACCTATGACGTGGTGGTGATCGGCAGCGGCTTCGGCGGTGCCGTCACGGCCAACCAGCTGGCGCTGGCGGGACTGCGGGTGCTAGTGCTGGAACGCGGCCCCTGGCGCGATTCGGTGCCTGTGCGCTCCATAGGCATAGCTCGGCGCGCGCCGTTCCCGGCCGGCGCCAAGGCCTTCACCCACCTGCTGCATTCGTACCACGGACAGCGACACAGCCTGCGGCTCAACCGTCGCGGCCTGTTCGAGCTCGGCTCTTTTGCCGGCCTGCACACGCTGGCGGCCAACGGCGTGGGCGGGGGCAGCATCGCCTACGGCTCTCTGCTGGTCGAGCCGCTGCGCGGTGACTACTGGGCCGCCCGGCACCCGCAGCTTGACCCGCAGCGGGTAGAGCATTTCTATGACAAGGTCATCCGCGACATGGGCGCCGAGCGCGTGGCCCGCAATCAGCCCGGCCCCCAGTCTCTGTGGGACCACTTTCCGGACGGCGCTTATGCGCACTGCCAACCGGCGGACCCGCAGCCACGGGTCGCCATGCTCATGCCGCGCTCGCTGGACGAGGCGGGCCAGCCTGTCCGGGGTGGCACGACAGGTCTCCAGCGCCGCCGCTCGGCCTTTGACAGCGACGGCTTTCTCGGTTCACCAGGTGGCACCAAGGCGTCGGTCGACTTCATTTACCTCGGCCCGGTACTGGGTCGGGGCGTGACCGTTCGCGACATGTGCGAAGTCGCGCGCGTGTGGACCGTGCGGGACGGTGGATACGTCGTTGAGTTCAAGGACCTGGAACAGAGGCTGTCGCACCGCGTGCGCGCACCGAGGGTCGTGATGGCCGCTGGCACGCTCAACACCTTGCGCCTGCTGTTTTCCAGCTCCGGTGGTCCCGAGGGACTGGCGCCCATGCCGGCACTGGGTCATGGATTTTTCGGCAATGGCGACATGTTGGGCGCCTGGGTCAAGACACGCGCGGATGTGTCGAGCTTCTGCAGCGCACCGGTACTGGGCACCTTGCGCATCCAGGGCCATGAGGAGAAATTTCTCGGTGTCGGCAGCCTGGCGGGCTTCGATGCCATGCCGTTGCCAGGTTTCATCAAGCGCTACCTCGAACGGGTGTACATGGTGTACGGCATGGGCTTTGACAGTGCAACAGCCCGCGTCAAATGGGCCGGGGGTCGGCTGCGCTCGGATTACGACCATCGCTGCGAGCCCGTCTACGACGAACTGAGAGCGGCCTTCCGCACACTGGCCTCGGACACGGCCATGCCGGTCCACCTCTTGCGCAAGCCCCTGACGCCGCACATGGGCGGTGGTGCGCGCCTGGCCGCCGACGCGCGCGAGGGCGTGGTCGACCACCGCGGGGAGGTCTATGGCAACCCCGGGCTCTACATCGCCGATGCGTCTGCCCTGCCGGCGCCGCCCGGTGGTCCGCCCGCTCTGGTCATTGCTTCCTGGGCGCATCACGTGGCCGATGGTCTTGTCCATGGTCGCTGACACGCACCAACCTGCCACGTAATTGATCTCGACGAAAGGAGAACCACCATGAAGTTACCCGGCCCTCTAGTAAGCACACAATGGCTCGCCGATCACCTCGACGTGAGCACGCTGCGCGTGTTTGACGCCTCGGTCTACCTGGTGCCACGGCTTGATGGCGCCGGCTACTTGACCGAGAGCGGGCGCTCGGCGTGGCAGTCGGCGCACATTCCCGGCGCCAATTTCCTGGACCTGTTGGCCGACTTTTCCGACAACAGCCAGCCGGTCCCGGTCATGATGCCCGCGCCCGAACGCTTCGCCGCATTGTGTGAGCGCCACGGCATAGGGGACGACGTGGCAGTGGTGATCTATTCCGCCCAGGGCATGGCGTGGTCGGCGCGCATGTGGTGGATGCTGCGTGCGATGGGCTTCGACAACGCGGCCGTGCTCGACGGCGGCTGGGAGCAGTGGCAATGCGAGGGACGTCCGAGCGCCAATCAGCACCAGCCTTACCCGGTGGCGCGTCTTACTGCCAAGCCACAGGCCCATCGCTGGGCCGACAAGACCGAGGTGCTGCAGGCCATTCACAACCCGACCGTATGCACGCTCAATGCCTTGCCCGCCGAGGTGTATGACGGTCGGCTCAACCGATTCGGCCGGGCCGGCCACATACCGGGCAGTCACCACATGGCGCACAGCCAGTTGCTGGATCCGGGGTCCGGTCGCCTGTTGTCCCCCGAACTGCTGCGCCTGGCTTTCGACAGCGTGGGAGCGATGCCGCGCCGGGTCATCGCCTATTGCGGCACAGGAGTCGCAGCCTCAGTCAACGCCTTGGCCCTGGCGGTGCTGGGCCATGCCAACACGGCCGTTTACGACGGGTCCATGGCCGAATGGGCCATGGACCCGGTTCTTCCTCTGGTCACGGGCAACGTCCCGGGCTGAATCAATCCAACCTCACACAGGAGTCAAGAAATGGGAATGTTTTGGTGGATCCCTTTTGGGAAAGTACCCGAGGTCTCGCCCGAGCAACTCGAGCGCATGCGCCTCGATATCGGCAACCGGGTGCAGATCGTGGACGTGCGAACGGGTATGGAATGGCGCGCCAGCCACATTCCGGGTGCGGTTAGCGTGCCAGTGACAGAGTTTGCCGGTCGTCTCGAAAGCCTGGGGCTCGACAAGTCGCGTCCCGTGGTGGCCATCTGCCTCTCGGCGCATCGCAGCATTCCGGCTGTTCGCACGCTGCGAAAGAACGGCTTTCGGGATGCCTACCAGCTCAAGGGCGGCATGCTGTCATGGTGGAAAGCCAAGTTCCCGATCGAAGGGGACGGAAACGCACCACCGCCTGCCAACTGTCAATAAGCCCCGTTCACCACGTTCACTCGCCCTCCACAGAAAGAACACGGCCATGAGTCTGTCAACCCAACGACCCGCCGCGCGCGAAATGAAGCTGCGCCCCGGCCCCAACCCCACCAACCGCATCCACATGCGCAACCAGCGCGACGAGCCCTTCTGCGGCTGCGCGGTCATCATCGGCAGCGGACGCAACGGGCGTGCACGCATGCACGCCACCACCGGCATCTCGGCGGTGACGCCCGAGACCCCCGGCATGATCGACACCGAGAAGCTGGCGAGCGAACTCGGCGCCGACCTGTGCGCGGTCAACAAAGGCCGGATCTGGACGCTGGACGAGATAGAGCTGCTGGGCGGCTACATCGTGGACTTCCACGGCGTGCGCATGACCTGGGTGGGCGAGATGGTCGCCGAAGACCTGTTCCAGCAGTTCCAAAACCCTTATCTCCCCAGCCTGATCCAGCGCTACACCAACTGGATCTACCACGTCGGCAAGCCGGTGCACCTGCTGCGTGAACCCGGGGGCCCCGTCTGGGTGATGCAGGAGTACACCAAGGCGGTCGATCCCAGCCTGACCATCGACAATCTGCACGAGGTGGGCAGCAAGCTCAAGAACCTGCCTGCGGGCTGGACCTTCGAAACCAAGGTGCTGATGGAAGAACTTTCGCTGGACACCATGCGCAGCGATGGCTGGGCGTCCATCCTGCGCGACGAGCTGGGCTGCACCTACCAGGCCTGCGGCTACGGCGGCGACACCAGCGCCAACTACATTCCCTGAGAGCCACCCCTTTCAACGTCTTTTGGCCACAGCCTTGAGCACCCGGTCGGTGGCGACGTGTGAGCGTGCGATGGAGCCATCCACGTAGCCCTTGGGCGCGGTGGGTTTGGGCGCACGCTTGCTGGTGGCCAACTGCCTGGGGCTGAGCCGGCTGGCCAGGAGCAACAGGCGCTGCAGCAACTGCATGGGATCGTCGTCTGCGCAAGGCAGATGCTCGGGCGGCAGCCGGCGCACCATCGCTTCGTAGCTGCTGGTGATCTCCACTGTCAGGTGGTAGGGGGAGACGTCCAGATCGGGGTGCGCGGCGCGGTGTGCCTGCTCGGTCACCCGCTTGAGCAGCGCCAGCACGTTGTACGCCAGCACCGCCACCGCAAAGCCCAGCAGCGCCGCGCACGGATGGCCCAGGCTCTTGATCTCGCTGTGCAGCACCGATTCGAGCCGCTGGAACATGCCCTCAATGCGCCAGCGCTTGCGGTACAGCCGCGCGATGCTGGTCGCATCGATGTCCTTGGGCCACTCGCCCCGATGGTCGAGCAGGGTGTGATTTCCATGGCCGGCAGTGTGGCCAATCTGCATCATTGGCTCGATTAGTGTTAACACGCCCTAATCTTACTGTGTTAATAATGTCACCCAGCCTGAGCGCGCATGCAACACGGGCATCGCTGCGAGCTACGAACCAGCAGCGCTGCCAGGCGCAGCCGCAAGCTGGTGATCGAAGACGGAACGTGGCGCTGCGCGCGCTGGGCTTCCCCGAGGTACGTAATGCGTGGGTAGGGCAGATTCCTGGCTTGGTGCGGAGTTTTTTTTGCCGGCCATCTCATCGGGGTGGCGCAGCCGCTGGGCCAGCAGGAAGCCGTAGGCGGCAATGCTCAGGCTGGCGTGGTGGTGCAAACCGCGCCAGCCCCTGCCTTCGTAGTGTCCAAGCCCCACGTCCTGCTTGAGGTCCTGGTAGTCGCGCTCGATGCGCCAGCGCATCTTGGCCTCGTACACCATGCGCTGCAATGAAGTGTCCTCGCTCAGCGTGGACAGCCAATACTTCATGGGCTCCTTGTGGCCTTCGGGCCACTCGATGAGCAGCCACTCGCTCGGGCGTTGCTGCTCGCGGGGGTGTCCGCGGTGGGCCGCGCTCACCCGCACCCTGGCAAAGCGCGAGCGCAGCGTGTCGTTCGTGCCTTCGCGCCAGGCGACCTCGCTCCAGTGCTCGGGCCCGAGGGCGAAGGCCACATCCTTGACCGATTGGGGCCGCTGGTGCGACTGCTCGCCCAGGCGCTGGCGCTTGGGGACACGCCCACGCCCGCTGTAGGCCAGCGGCGGTAAGGGTGAATGACCGGGTGGCCAGACCGTGACTGCGCCAGTGACGCCCACCACGTAGCGCAGCCCCAGTTCGCCGAGCCGTTCACGAAAGGCGGTGTCCACGCCGTAGCCCGCATCGGCCAGCACGCAGTGCCGCGGTGCCCCCTGGGCCAGCAGATGCTCGATCTGCTGCAGTGCGATGGTCGGCTTGGTGGCGAACCCCACTGCCTCGGGCACGCCGGCCTTGGCGCGGCGCACCGGGTCTTCGGCCCACTCCTGGGGCAGGTACAGCTGCCAAGCCACCGGCAGACTGGCCGTCTCACACGCCAGCGACACGCTCACGGCCACCTGGCAGTTGTCCTGCTTGCCCAGCATGCCGCAATACTGCCGCGCCACGCCCACCGAATGCCGCCCCTGCTTGGGAAAGCCCGTGTCGTCGATGATCCACCAGCCGCCGCCCGTGAAATCCATCAGCGGCACCACCCACTGTGCCACGCGCCGCAGCATCTGCTCATCGGACCAGTTCGCATCGGCTACGAAGTGGTGCAGCGACTGGTGGCGCGAGCGCACCCGCATCGGATCGACGTGCGCGGCCATCGGCTCCACGCTCTTGCGCGTCAGTGGCGACATCAGCCCGCTGCAGTACCCGCGCAGTCCCGCGTGTCGGTCCGCGTGCCCCAGCCCCTCGCTCAGGTGCGCCATGTACCGATCACACTCCTGCAACTCGTCCATCGAGGCTCACCCCTTGCCCATATAGGCGTGAATAATGCCTCTATTTTATTAACACAGTAAGACTAGGGAATGTAGTTGGCGCTGTTGTCGAAACCCACGGCCTGGTTGGCGCAGCCCACTTCGTCCCGGAGGAATTTGATGTAGCCGCCGGAAAGGCTCGTATCCAGAACGAGGTCCTTGGTGATTACCTTAGTCTCCCAGATCCAGCCGGCTGGGAGGTTCTTCAGGTGTTTGCCCACCTGATCAAGGTTGTTGGCGTTCAGATCCTTGATCACATCGTTGCCAGCATCCTGCATGACCCAGCACTTGCCATCCGGCTGCCGCAGCAGATAGATCGGTTGGCCTGCCTTATAGACGAAGGTGGTGTAACGGTTGCCAGAGACAGGCTGATAGTCGTTGTGCGTCAATGCATGCATCATCTCCTTCACATCCATGTTTTCAACCCAGGCGCACTTGACGCCATGGAAGTCCACGGTTTCGCTGGAGAGATAGCCAATTTCGTCGCAGACCACGAAACGTCCCCCGTTGACCCCCACCGGGACGCCCAGTTCTTCAGCCAGCCGCTTCGTATCGATCTTGGTTTGCAGATCAGCTGGGGCATTTCCTTGTGGTTGGATAGCTCATGAATAGGAGTGCGTCAGTAGCAGGCGAGCCAAGCATGATGCCGACTCCGCAGAAGTACTGGCCGCGGGAGTCGGTGTCGCTGACTCTGATACCTGCTGTCGGCTTCGTGGGGATGCTTATCTTGCTCATCGTCAGATCCTTTCGAGAAAGAGAGTTTGTCGACGTCCCTGGCGTTGGTCACAACGGACCTGATGGTCTTGCACCAGACCGGCATGCTGCCCGGATGCAGCGGCGTTGGGACCGACCAGAACGAAAATGGTCCGAGGCTTCATCGCTATTTGCTCAGGATGTGGATGGCCACGGCGGCCTCCTCGATGCCCTGCAAGCCGCCCCCGTTTTCCTGAATGGCGTGGCGCGCGCCCTGCACCTGCCGCGCACCGGCCTCGCCACGCAATTGCGTGACCAGCTCATGCAGCTGGCCAATGCCGGTGGCGCCCAGCGGATGGCCCTTGGACTCCAGCCCGCCCGAGGTGTTGATCGGTACGCGGCCTCCCAGCGTGAAGTCGCCGCGCTCGGCGCAGGCTCCCCCTTGCCCCAGGGAGGCCAGACCGAGGTTCTCGGCCTGGATGATCTCGCCCATGGCCGAGGCATCGTGCACCTCGGCGACATGCATGTCACTGGGGCCCAGTCCGGCCATCTCGTAGGCCTGAAGCGCTGCCAGCCGGCCAACATGCTGCTCGGGCTGATCCAGTCCGCGCGTGCCGAAGCTGCGCAATACGCTGGCGGCGACCCGGATACAACGGCGACGGTCCAGTCCCAGGCGCCTGAGGCCATCCTCGGTGCAGACGATGGCGGCGGCCGCTCCGTCGGACAGCGGCGCGCACATGGGCAAGGTGATCGGGTAGGTGATGGGCGGCGCCGCCAGCACCTCGTCGATAGTGAACGGCTTGCGGAACTGCGAATAGGGGTTGTTCACCGAGTGCCCATGGTTCTTGGCGCAGACGGCTGCGATCTGGCGCTGCGTAGTGCCATAGGTCTTCATGTGCCAGCGGCACATGGCAGCATAGATGTCCATGAATCGGCTGTAGGGGCGGTCCGACTGCGTGCCGGGCGGCGCCACCACACCCTCGCCCATAGCGACCAGGCGCTGGTAGTTCTCCTCGACCCGGGAGACGTCCCAGCCTGCCTCGAAAACGGCAAAGGCACGCGCCTTGTCATCGATGTTCATCTTCTCGGCACCCAGGGCCAGGGCGACGTCGGTGGTTCCGGCACGCAGACTCTGAACGGCCAGGTTGAAGGCCGAGCTGCCCGAGGCGCAGGCGTTCTCGACGTTGTAGATGGGGATGCCCGAGATGCCGATGCGCCCCAGCACCACCTGGCCGGGAATGGCCCACTGGCCCTGCAGAGGACCGTTGGTCATGCCCGCGTAGTACGCGGCCCCGAGATCGGCGATGGCGCAGCCGGCGTCGCGCAGCGCGCCCTGCAACGCCTCCTGCGCCAGATCGGCCAGGCTGCGCTGGGGGTGGCGGCCGAACACCGTCATGGCGATGCCGGCGACGTAGATGGCTTGGCTCATGCTTGGATTCCCTGATGCTTGAAATGGAAAAAGCCGGGTCTGCAAGGGCAGGCCCGGCACCTCATGGCGGTGTCAGATCTTCTTGTCCCTGGCCTGCCAGTAACTGGCGCGCAAGTCCTTCTTGAGGACCTTGCCGACCGGGCTGCGCGGCAGCGTCGCCACGAAGTCCACCGTCTTCGGCGACTTGACCGACCCCAGTTTCTCCTTGCACAGCGCGATCAGTTCCTCGGCGCTCACGCTCTGGCCCTGGTTGAGCTCGATCATGGCCTTGACCGCCTCGCCCCACTGCTCGTCGGGCACGCCAATGACGGCACAGTCCTGCACCGCCGGGTGGCTCCAGATCACCTGCTCCACCTCGCTCGGGTAGACGTTGAAGCCGCCCGAGATGATCATGTCCTTCTTGCGGTCGGTGATGTGAAGGTAACCCTCGACGTCGATGTGGCCGATATCACCCGTGTGCAGCCACCCATCGATGATGGTCTCAGCCGTCTTCTCAGGCGCCTTGTAGTAGCCCTTCATCACCAGGTCGCCCTGCACGCAGATCTCGCCGGTTTGGCCTTGCGCCAGGATCTCGTTGGCATCGTTCATGATCTCGACGCGGATCAGCGGATTGGGTCGGCCCACCGAGGACAGCCGGTCGTCGTCCGCAAGGCGGCCATTGCGGAAATGTTCGTCCGGCGGCAGGTAGGCGATGGAGGCCGGCGCTTCGGTCTGCCCGTAACCGCCCATCATGCACGGGCCAAACACCTCGATGGCCTGCTTGAGCTTTTCCACCGACATGGGTGCTGCACCATAGATGAAATAGCGCAGCGAGCTGGAGTCCACGTTCTGCTTGAGGTCGGGTACGTCGAGCAGGCGGTAGATGACGGTGGGCGGCAGGAACATCTCAGTCACACGGTGCCGGGAAATGGCGGCCAGCAGCAGGGACGGCTCCGGCTTGGTCACCACCACCACCGTGCCGCCCCGGGCAGTGGTTGGCATGGACAGCAGCCCGGCGGTGTGAGTCATGGGCGCCGCCGCCAGGTTGACGATCTTGTCCTCGGCCCGGTAGTGGCAGGACATGATGAAGTGCGCCCAGAAGGTCTGCAGGCTTCGGTGGGTGTTCATCACCCCCTTGGGGGCGCCCGTGGTGCCACCGGTGGACATCAGGACGACCACGTCGTCCATGTCCACCGCGACATTCGGCCGGCTTGCAGGCTGTCCGCTGGACCAGTCGGTCAGGGACACCGATCCCTGGACCTCCGGCGCCTCGCCGTCAACGCAGATCCACAAGCGCACCTTGGGCAGGCGAGGTTGCAGTTCGGCGATCACCGGCGCGAACGCCTGCTGGAAGAACAACACCTCGCAGTCGAAGGCGTCTAGCACATGGTGGTTCTCCTGCGCCGTGTTGCGTGCGCCGACCGGAATCCAGCGCATGTTGGCGCGCCACAGGCCCAGCGTGCACGACCAGGCGGTGACGTCGTTGAGGGCCCAGACCGCGCCATTGGTCTGGGCGGGCAGGCCGGCCGCCATCAGCGCGTGGGCCACCCGGCAGGACAGCTCACCGACCTCCGTGAAGCTGTACGCGCGCTCGTCCTGAATGTAGGCGGCGCCGTGTGGGTTGATCTGCCAGCCGCGGTCGAAAAAGTCGATGACTGCCATGGGTCGTTGCTCCTGTGGATGTGTCAGCCGATCACAGGGCCTGCACGGTGGCACGTGCCAGACCGCGCTGCTCCAGGAAGCCCAGCAGGTAGCGGTGGCCGAAGGCCTTGGAGGCCGACGCAAAGCCCACCTTGGCGGTGTCACCATCGAGCAGGCGTGTGACGGCAGCGACTTGCAACGCGCCGGTGGAGATGTAAGGCGTGACGCCGGTCACCGTGGCGCGAACGGCGGCCAGTTGGCCGCGGCCAATGGCCACGTCCACCGTGCGCTGGATGGTGGTGCGCTCGCGCGGCGGCATGGTCGGCGTGGTGGAATCGACCATGCTCTTGAGCACCGAGTCCTGCTGCTCGGGAGGCAGGTGTTTGTATTCGGCGTCCCATTTCTGTGCCAGGCCATGCACCAGCTGCATGACGTTGTTGTCATAGAAGCCGACGCAGGAGCTGCAGCTGCGCACACGGGAGTCGTTCTCGAAATAGATCGGCAGCGAGGTTCCACCCCAGGGCAGCGCCAGGATCGGCTGGATGAAGTTGGGGTCGACCACGTTGAACGAGGCGGTCACCGGATGGGCGAGCAGTTGCTTTTCCCACAGGTAGAAGTGTTGCGAGCGAAGCAGCTCGAAGATGGATGCGGCGGATCCCACGCTCACGCCAGCGCTGTCGCGTGGACCGCGGCACAGGGTGGCGGTCTCCAGCGTGTCCACGCCCTGGGTCTCCAGCGCCAGTTCCGCTGCGATCTCGGCGAAGGTGTACATGTAGGAGATGGAAGGCGACACCAATAGGCCGGCCTGCGCGTACAGGTGGCCGAACTGCTCGCGCACGGCCCGCATGTAGGACTGTTCGCCCGTGGTGTCGATGTGGTGGCAGCCTGCCTTGAGTGCTGCCTCGACCGTGGTCAATCCGAAACGCGCGAACGGACCGACGGTGTCGCACACCACCTTGGCTCCCCTGAAGACTTTGGTCAGAGCCTCGACGTTGTGTTCGCACTCGATCAGTTCGTAGGTGGCTGACTCCAGCCGCACCACGCGCTGGGCCATCATTTCCTTGGCTCGCTTCGCGTCGCGGGCCACTGCGGTGAAAGGAATCTTCTGGTCGATCAGCCAGTCCATGATCAGCATGCCGGTGTAACCGGAAGCACCGTAGACGACGACGGGGTATTGGGCCATGGGGAGTCTCCTGGAGATTGGAATCTGGGTTTCGGCCGACCTGCTGGCCGTACCTGTTGATCTATTCTTCGGATTTGCGGCCGTCCGACACCACTCTCGGAGAGTGGGCCGGCACACTGATAACATCGTCGCGGCCACCCCACCCGGGAGAGACAGGACTTTCCGCTTTCGGCTGGCGCACCCGCACTCCGGCGGGCTGTCCATGCAGAGGTGGAGCCCATCCTTAGATTGAGTCATTTCATGTCACCAGACAGTGAGCGCTTCGATCCGCGGCTGGTACTGAAGGCCACACCTCCCAAGGTGGCCAAATCCGTGCTGCACCGCGCGCGGCTGGGTCTGAACTCGCCAGACCTGGACGACAAGTCAGTGATCCTGGTCAGTGCCTCGGCGGGTTTTGGCAAGACCGCCTTGCTGGCCCAGTGGCGGCGCGAGGCCATCGCATCGGGTGGTGCGGTCGCCTGGCTGGGCATCGATGCGTCGGACGATGCCCTTCGTTTCGTCGACGGGCTGCGGCTGGCGATGATGGTCGGCACCCAGAAGGTCATGCGAGATCATGACTTCCACGATGTGGGCGGCTACGACGCGCCCTTCACGCGGGTGGCGCGCTGGCTGGCGCAGGTGGCGGATTTTGCAGGCGAAGTCCTGCTCATCCTGGATGATGTGCACGGACTGCCCGAATCGGCGCACGATACGCTGGCGTTCCTGCTGCACCACCTGCCGCAGAACCTGCGTGTGGTGCTTGCCTCACGCAAACCGCTGCCCTTCTCTGTCGCGGAACTCATGGCCAAGGGCCAGTACGCGCTGGTGGACGCAGAGGCGCTGCGCCTGCGACTGCCGGAGACCACCACCGTGCTGCAGAGCCGCTTTGGCCCCCGCGCCGATGTAGACACCTGTGCCCGGTTGCACGACCTCACCGACGGCTGGCCGCTGGGGGTGCAGTTGATTATGGCGGGCATGGGACCACAATCCGACCTCAGTGAGACCGCTCTGTCCCTGCTGAACCACTCCGGCCAGGCCCACCGCTTCTTCATCGAGACCATGCTGCGTCACATGGATCGCCGGGACGCCGACTTCCTCGTGGCGTTGTGCAACGTCGACCTGTTGCATCCGGACCTCTGTCGCGCCGTTACCGGCCGCGCCGACAGTGCCGAGGTGCTGCACCGCCTTTGCGAGCAGACCCCGTTCCTGACCCAGGCCATCGAGGGTCCCTGGTACAGCATCCACACCCTTGGCAAGGAGTTCCTCAGCGAACGCTTCAGTGCTTTAGAGCAGGACGAGCAGCGCCGCATCAGCGCGGCGGCGGCGCAGTGGCTGGCCCAGCATGGCTTCCATGAGGAAGCGGCCCGCCATGCTTTGCGGGCCGGGCAGGAAGAAATGGCCTTCGACCTGGCGGAGCAATCGCTCTACGAGACCTATCGCACCGGACAGTTGTCGCGCGTGGCGCAATGGCTAGACCGCATCTCGCCCAGCCACTTGGAACGCCGGCCTCGGCTGCGGATCGCGCTGGGCTGGGCATTGGCCAAGATCGAGCGCAACACCGAAGCCGCGCAAGTTGTGGGCCCCATCATCGATGACCCTGCCGCCGATATTGCAGACCGCTTCGAAAGCGTGCAAATCGTGGCCAACGCGGCGCTGTATGCCGACAAACCCGATCTGGTCCAAGCGACGCTGGCGCCCTGGCGTTCCCGCTTCCAAGGATTCACTCCTACGCAGCGGCTGGTGTCCTCCATCTTTGATGCCTACCTCGCCTTGTACCAGGGAGCGCCCGAGCAGGCACGCTACCTGCTGTCGCAGCCCGGGTGCCAGGACGAAAGTGCGGGGCCCTACGCGACCGGGGTCAAGGACTGGTTCGTGGCCGCCAGCTACCTCTGGCAAGGACAGGTGGTGGCCGCCGAACGCGAGTTGCGCCGTGCGCTGGCTAACGTGCAGCCCGTGGCGGGCCGGCGCAGTCCCATTGCTTCCATGCTGGCTGCGACCCTGGCGATGACGCTGTGGGAACTCGATGCACCTGCGGAAATCGAAGGCCTGCTGGCAGACCGCCGCGACGTCATCGACCAGTACGCCATGCCCGACGTGATCGCCTTGAGCTATGTGGTGGCGGCCCGCATGGCACTGCAGCGTGGTGCGATGGGCGTGGCCTACGAACTGCTGGAGCGGCTGCACGCCATTGGTGCCAACCATGGCTTGGCGCGCCTGAGCGTGATCAGTTTGGCAGAACTGATGCGCATGACCGCGTTACAAGGACGGACCGCATCCTGTGACGTGATTGCCGAACGCCTGCAAGCGGTCACTCGGGCGGGTCAGGCCAGGGGCTGGGGCCTGCTGCAACCGCAGGTCGACGTCCAGACGGCCCTGGCCGAAGCATACCGCCAAATTGCGCATCAGGAGTGGGGCAAGGTCGCAGCAGCCCTGGCACCCGCCAAGGCGCTGGCCGAGTCGTTGCGTCGCAATCGCGACCTGCTGCAGATCCACCTGCTAAATGCGCTGGCCGCGCAGCGTCTGGGCGCTGACGGCGAAACCATGTTCCGCGAGGGACTCTTCATCGTCGACGCGCTGGGCCTCAACCGCATCCTGACCGACACCCACCCGGCGCTACAGGACTGGGCCAGTCGTCTGCGGGACGAGACCGGCAGCCTGACCCGCCCCGATGCCAGGTCCGGTGCGGCCCCTCCGGGCCCAGCGGAGCCTGGCGGCCGCAAGGAGGCGCGTGTCGCGCCCAGCGTCCTGCTGACTCCCAAGGAGCGCGACGTTCTGCGCATGCTGGCCAGCAACCTGTCCAACAAGGAAATCGCCTCGGCGTTGGACCTGAGCATCCAGACCGTGAAGTGGCACCTCAAGAACCTGTTCGTCAAGTTGAATGCCGGGAGCCGCAAGCATCTGGTGGACCGGGCCCGCATGTTGGGCTTGCTGGATACCTGAAACAAGTTAAACAGTCGACCTTTCTAGTCTTACTGTGTTAGTAATTTGAACGAATTCAAGGCATTATGCGCACTTCTTCAAGCGAAGGGCGAACCTTGATGGAAGACTTGCAGGAATTCGAGCGATACATGGCCCATCTG
>NZ_SCMM01000064.1:0-21152 GCF_005503345.1 Ramlibacter sp. 2FC | reverse complement strand
AACGACACGCCATTCGGCCTCTCGGCCGGCATCGCCACCAGCAGCCTCAAATACGCCACGCACTTCAAGCGCCACAGCCAGGCCGGCATGGTGATGGTGAACCTGCCCACGGCCGGGGTGGACTACCACGTGCCGTTCGGCGGGCGCAAGGGTTCGAGCTACGGACCGCGCGAGCAGGGCCGCTATGCCCAGGAGTTCTTCACCACGGTGAAGACGGCCTACACGTTGGCTTGAGGGGCAGACTTTAGAGGGGAGCGCAGCGGCGCGCGGCAAAGGCGTGCACGGGCAGGCCGCAGCGCTTCAATGAGGGCGGTCGACGCCTTGCGTCGACTCCCCTGCGATGCTCGGTCTGGCGGCCCGCCGCATAACTCACTGCGCGATCTGCGATCGCTCCGTTCAGACAAATGCGGCAAGTCAGTTGACGAAGCGCGCTGCGCGCGCGGCCGCCAGCCCTGCGCTTCTCGGCGCCCTCAAGGCGCGCTGCAACCTGCCCGCGCACGCCTTTGCAGAGGCGATGTTGGCGCGCCAATGGCCACGAGCGCTGCATCGTCGCTTTGTCGCGGCGCGAGGTGCGACGCGTGCGAGGCGGTGCGAACGGGTTCATGACCAGGCTGCGCGCGTTCAGGCCAGCGGCGTCACGCCCGCGCGCACGCGTTCCTGCAGCGCCTGGAACGAGATCAACTCGCCGGCCAGCGCGCTGGCCATCACCGTGGGCGGGCTGGCCAGCCAGACCTGTCCGGGTCCGGAGCGGCCGGGGAAGTTGCGGTTGATCGCGCTCACCGTGACCTGGCCGGCCTCGGTGGACGAGCCTGGCCCGCAATTGGCGCAGGCGCCGCAGGAGGGCTGGAGCATGCGCGCGCCCGCGGCCGCGAAGGTCTTGTCGTAGCCGCGCGCGATGCAGTAGTCGCGCACGGCCGTGGTGCCGTACTGCAGGTAGAGCTGCACCCGGGGCGGCACGGTCAGGCCCTGGGCCAGGCCCCAGGCCAGCACTTCATGGTAGTGGTCGAAATCCTCGCGCTTGCCGGCCGTGCAGGAGCCGCCGTAGGCGATGTCCACCTTTACCGGCTGGTCCAGCCGGTCCAGCGCCAGGCCGTTGCCCGGGTCGCCCGGCGCGGCCACCATGGGCGAGAGCCGGGCGCAGTCGACCTCTATCTCCTCGGCGTAGCGGGCGCCGGGGTCACTGGCCATCCAGGGCTCGAGCTGGAAGTCGATGCCGCGCCTCTGCTTGAGAAAGCGCAGGGTCTCGGCATCCGGCGCGACCAGGCCGGTGAGACCACCCAGCTCGGCCGTCATGTTGGTCAGGGTCGCGCGCTCGTCGGTGGACAGCTGGGCGAGCGCGCTGCCGCAGAACTCGAACACCTTGCCGACACCGCCGCCGGCGCGAATCCTGGGGCTGGCCAGTAAATGCAGGACGATGTCCTTGGCCGTGAGGCCGGCGGGTAGCGGGCCCTTGAGCTCGACGCGCAGCGACTCGGGCATGGTCATGCGCACGGCGCCGGTGGCGAAGGCGTTGGCCATGTCGGTGGTGCCGACGCCGAAGGCCACGCAGCCCAGGGCGCCGCTGTGCGGGGTATGCGAATCGGTGCCGACCACCAGCTGGCCGGGCAGGGCGTAGTGCTCGGCCATCATGGCGTGGGAGATGCCGGCCACGTTGCGGCCGTCGTCCAGCGCGGCTTCTGCCTCGGTCAGCGTGCGGTGCAGCCGCAGGCCGTAGCGCGCCGCGAAGTCGCGCTGCGCCTGGCACATGGCCAGCATGTTCGGGACCAGGCCGTTGCGCACATGGGCCGGGCTGGTGGCCACGTAGGAGGTGTGGTCCTCGAACACCACGATTCGCTCGGGCTCGTGCAGCACCAGCGGCTGGCCGAAGCTGCTGTGCAGCATGTGGGCCGCCATGCCGGTGTAGTACTCGTGGATGAAGCGCCAGTCTGCGCGCACGAAGGCGCCTTCGCCGGGAGCGGGGTCGGTGCTGGTCAGCGTTGTCCGCAGCGCATGGCGGGCGACGATCTTCTCGAACAGGGTTTGAGGCTGGGCTTGCGGCCCGGGCGTCGCGGCCATGACCTGGCGCAGTTGCTGCTGGCCGAAGCCCAGCAGGCCGCCGCTTCTCAGGATGGCGGCGGCCAGTGCGTCGCGGCCGGCCACGAGTTCCTCTAGGGCGATGGCCTCACCGCGCTGTATGCGCTCGACGAGGCCCAGGTCGGTCGAGGTGAACAGGCCGATGTTGTCGGCGTTCTGGCGGTAGATGCGTTCGAAGCTCTCGGCGATCACCAGGCGTATGCCGGCCAGCTTCTCGGCCGCCGGGCTGTGCTCGCGCGAGGAGCCCTTGCCGTAGCGCCGGCCGGCGACGATCACGCTGAAGCCGCCGGCGCGCAGGGCGTCGGGGCCAATCGGCTGCTGCTCGCCGGCCTTGAAGCCGGCGTGGGCATAGCGGCCCAGTTTCTCGTCGTAGTGGCTGAGGATGGCGACCGGCGTGATCTCGTCGGTCGAGACGTCGTCGCGCAGCGGAGCGGCCTCGGCGAGGCCGAGGCGCTGGCCCTCGAGCTGGGCGGTGACCCGCGCCGGGTCGGCGCAAAGGAACAGCAGGCGGCCGGGCAAGGCCAGGGTGGACGAGGGGGCGGTCATGGGGCGATGGTGGCGTCGCCGGCCGGCGGCGGCAAGCGCCGAGGCGGCACAGGGGGCATCGCGGAACGCGAGCGCCCCGAGGCCTGCGACCCTGACGGCCTCAGGGTGATTCTGGGGACAACCCGGCCCGCACGGAACCAAGGCCTGCGCGCCCGGTCAAATGACTGCCAGTTGGCATGTTGGCTATCCATAGGAGGTGCAATCATGAAACTGAGACATTGGCAGGACTTGGTCAACGCCTTGTTGGGCGTCTGTCTGATTCTGTCTCCCTGGGCTCTGGGCTTCGACGGCATGACGATGGCGATGTCGAACGCGGTCGTGATCGGCCTGGCCCTGATCGCCGCGGCGCTGGGCGCGATCTTCGTGCCGCGCGCCTGGGAAGAATGGACGGAGGGCGTCCTTGGCCTCTGGATGCTGGTCTCGCCCTGGGTGCTGGATTTCGCGATGCATCGCGAAGCCATGCTCAGCGCGGTCGTGATCGGCATCGCGGTCGCGGCGCTGGCGCTCTGGACCTTGTTCACCGACAAGGAATACAGCGCCTGGTGGCACGACAAGATCGCGCACTGAGCATGCGACGTCGCAACTAGAAGAAGAAAAAGAGGAGAAAAAGCACCGTGGTCCGCCGAGCGGGGCGCGGTGCTTTGGTGCGCCCAACGCGGAGGGCGGCTTTCCAGGCAGCGAGGACCGGGGGTCTATTGCCTTCTGGGCAGGGCCGGGTGGTCGATCGGCGAGTCAGTTTGAGCGCGTGGCCAGCAGCCTGTGATGCGGCGTGTCGCCGACTTTGCTTGCCGCGTCCCAGCCGCCGCCGAGGGCGCGGATCAGAGCCACGGAGGCCTGATACTGGGCGGATTTCACCTGCAGCGCCTGGCGCCGGTTGCGCAGTTCGCTGCGCCGCGCGTCGAGCAGCTCGAGCTGGCTGACCAGGCCGTTGCGGTAGCGTGAGTCGGACAGCACCGTGGCGCGGGTCGCCGAGGCCACGGCTTGGGCCTGGGCTTCGGCCTGCTCCTCCAGCAGGCGCAGTGAGGAGAGCTGGTCTTCCACTTCCCGGAACGCCACCAGCACCTGGCCGCGATAGCTGGCCAATGCGGCGTCCAGCTGGGCCTGGGCGCCTTGCACGCCGGCTTCGCGGCGACCGCCATCCAACAGCGGAAGAGAGAGCAGGGCGCCGACGCTCCAGGCGCGCGCCGACCATTTGAACAGGTCGCCGAGCTCGGGCGAGGCGTAGCCGCCCGCGGCCGTGAGCGAAACGCTGGGAAACCACGCCGCCTTGGCCACGCCCACGCGCGCCTGCGCGGCAAGCATCGCGCTTTGGGCGGCCGATACATCGGGCCGGCGTGCCAGCACCGTGCCGGGGATACCGGGCGGAACCACGGGCAGGGCCGTGGTCCAGTCCGTCACACTCAGCGTGAAGTTCGAGGCCGCATCGCCTGCCAGCACGGCCAGCGCATGCTCGAGTTCGGCGCGTCGCCGGTCCAGTGCCAGCGCTTCGGACTCGGTGGACGCCAGTTCGGTTTGCACGCGCGCCACATCGAGTTCCGCGATGTCGCCGGCCTGGTAGCGGCGCTGCGTCAGCTGCAGGGTGTTGCGGTAAGCCGCCACCGTTTCGCGCACCAGGGTACGCTCGGTTTCCAGCGCACGCAGCGCAAGATAGGTTTGCGCCACGTCGGCTTGCACCAGCAGGCGCGTGCTTTGCAGCAAGGCCTCGCGCGCCTGGGCGTCGAGCGCCGCGGCGTCGCTGGCGCGCGCCAGCCTGCCGAACAAGTCGATCTCGTAGGACAGGCTGGCACCGGCGCTCGTCAGCGTGGTGGGCGTGGCGCCGCTCACGGTGCCGGCGCCGGCCTGGCGCGTGGCACCGGCGCCCACGCCGATCTGCACCGATCGGTCGGCATCGGTGCTGCGCACCAGGGCGCGCGCCTGCGCCAGCCTGGCCGCCGCTTCATGGATGCTGGTGTTGTTGAGGCTGGCCCGCTCCACCAGGCTGTCCAGCACCGGGTCGGCGAAGGCCTTCCACCAGGTGCCGCGATCCTGGGCCTCGGCCGGTGCGGCGACGGTCCAGCGTTCGCCGCTTTCCTTGAAGCGCGCGGGCGGCGGGGTTTGCGGGGGCAGCTCGGGCGGCGTGCTGGCACAGCCAGCCAGCAGCAGGGCGGCGGCCAGGGGCAGCAGGGCAAGCTTGAAGACTTTCATGGTCGAACTCCTTACTCGTGGGCCTTCAGCGGCGCGGCGGGCACCAGCCGCGCCGAAGCGCCGCCGGCGAAGTCTGCGGGCGCGGCAAAGGCTTCCAGGTGCGGCACGGTGCCGTGCAGTTTCAGCGGGCGGTTGCCGGCCAGCCGGCGCAGCGCCACGTAGAACACCGGTGTGAGGAACAGGCCGAAGGCGGTCACGCCTATCATTCCGGCGAACACGGCCACACCCATGGCCTGGCGCATCTCGGCGCCGGCGCCGGTGGTCAGCACCAGGGGCAGCACGCCCATGATGAAAGCCAGCGAGGTCATCAAAATCGGCCTCAGGCGCAGGCGGCTGGCCTCGATCGCTGCCTGCACCGGCGTGCGCCCGGCGAACTCCAGTTCGCGCGCGAACTCGACGATCAGGATCGCGTTCTTGGCCGACAGCCCCACCAGCACCATCAGTCCGATCTGCGTGAACACGTTGTTGTCGCCGCCGGACAGCCACACGCCGGTCATCGCCGCCAGCAGGCCCATGGGCACGATCAGGATGATCGCGACCGGCAGGGTCAGGCTTTCGTACTGGGCCGCGAGCACCAGGAACACCAGCAGGATGGCCAGCGGGAACACCCACAGCGCCGAGTTGCCGGCCAGGATTTCCTGGTAGGTCAGCTCGGTCCATTCGTAGCTGATGCCGGTGGGCAGGGTCTCGGCCGCGATGCGGGCCACGGCGGCCTGTGCCTGGCCCGACGAATAGCCCGGGGCCGGGCCGCCATTGATGTCGGCCGACAGGTAGCCGTTGTAGCGCATGGCGCGCTCGGGCCCGAAGCTGGGCTTGACGCTCATCAGGGCCGACAGCGGCACCATCTCGCCGCTGGACGAGCGCACCTTCAGCAGGCCCACGTCCTCGGCACGGGCGCGGTAGGGCGCGTCGGCCTGCACGCGGACCGAATAGGTGCGGCCGAACTTGTTGAAGTCGTTGGCGTAGAGGCTGCCCAGGTAGATCTGCATGGTGTCGAACACGTCCGTGACCGGCACGCCGAGCTGGCGTGCCTTGGTGCGGTCGATGTCGGCATAGAGCTGCGGCACGTTCACCTGGAAGCTGGAGAACAGGCCGGCCAGCTCGGGCGCCTGGTAGGCCTTGGCCATGAAGGCCTTCAAGGCCGCGTCCAGCGCCTCGTAGCCTAGCGAGCCGCGGTCCTCCAGCTGCAGCTTGAAGCCGCCCGTGGTGCCCAGGCCCTGTACCGGCGGCGGCGGGAACATCATGACGAAGGCGTCCTGCAACTGCGCGAACTGGGCATTCAAGCGGCCGGCAATGGCGCCCGCGCTCTGGTCGGCGCCGCGCTCTTCGAACGGCTTGAGCGTGGCGAACACGATGCCGGCGTTCGAGCTGTTGGTGAAGCCATTGATCGACAGGCCGGGGAAGGAAACGGCATGCTCGACGCCGGGCTGCTTGAGCGTGATCTCGCTCATGCGGCGAATCACATCCTCGGTGCGATCCAGCGTGGCGCCATCGGGCAGCTGGGCGAAGCCGATCAGGTACTGCTTGTCCTGCGCCGGAACAAAGCCGCCGGGCACCAGCTTGAACAGGCCTAAGGTCAGGCCCACCAGCACCAGGTAGAGCGCGAGCATCAGTGTCTTGCGCGAGATCGCGGCCTTGACGCCGGTGCTGTAGCGGGCGGCGCCGCGGCCGAACGCGCGGTTGAAGGCGGCAAAGAAGCGGCCGAGCACCCGGTCCATGCCGCGCGTCAGCGCGTCCTTGGGCGCATCGTGGCTCTTGAGCAGCAGCGCGGCCAGGGCCGGCGACAGGGTCAGCGAGTTGACGGCCGAAATCACGGTGGATATCGCGATCGTCAGCGCGAACTGCTTGTAGAACTGCCCGGTCAGGCCGCTGATGAAAGCCAGCGGAACGAACACCGCGATCAGCACCAGCGCGATCGCGATGATGGGCCCAGATACCTCGCGCATGGCGCGGTAGGTGGCCTCGCGCGGCGTGAGGCCGGCCTCGATGTTGCGCTCCACGTTCTCCACCACCACGATGGCGTCGTCGACCACGATGCCGATGGCCAGCACCAGGCCGAACAGGCTGAGCGCGTTGATCGAGAAGCCAAACAGCTGCATCACCGCGAAGGTGCCCACCACCGATACCGGCACCGCCAGCAGGGGGATGATGGAGGCGCGCCAGGTCTGCAGGAACAAGACGACCACCAGCACCACCAGGGCGATGGCTTCCAGCAGGGTGTGGATCACCGACTCGATCGAGGCGCGCACGAACTGCGTAGGGTCGTAGACGATCTCATAGTCCACGCCCTGCGGCATGTTCTTCTTGAGCTCGGCCATGGTGGCGCGCACCTGGTCGGAAATCTGGATCGCATTCGAGCCCGGTGCGGCGAAAATCGGCACCGCCACCGCGTCCTTGTTGTCCAGCAAGGAGCGCAGGGCGTAGCTCGAGGCGCCGAGCTCCAGCCGCGCGATGTCGCGCAGCCGCACGACCTGGGTGGAGGGGGCGCCGCCGGTGCCGCCCTTGACGATGATGTCGCCGAACTCTTCCTCGCTCTGCAGGCGACCCTGGGCATTGATCGACAACTGCAGGTCCACGCCCTCGAGGCCCGGCGAGGCGCCCACCACGCCGGCGGCGGCCTGCAGGTTCTGCTCGCGGATTGCGCGCACCACGTCGCCGGCCGAAAGGCCGCGCTGGGCCACCTTCTGCGGGTCCAGCCAGACGCGCATCGAGTAGTCGCCCGAGCCGAACAGCTGCACGTCGCCCACGCCCTGCACGCGGGCCAGCCGGTCCTTGACATTGAGCAGCGCGTAGTTGCGCAGGTAGGTCATGTCATAGCGCTTGCTGGGCGAGGTCAGGTGCACCACCATCGTGAGGTCGGGCGAGCTCTTGATCGTGGTCACACCCAGACGCCGCACTTCCTCGGGCAGCCGAGGCTCGGCCTGGGCCACGCGGTTTTGCACCAGCTGCTGGGCCTTGTCGGGATCCATGCCGAGCTTGAAGGTGACGGTGAGCGTCATCAGCCCGTCGGTGGTGGCCTGGCTGCCCATGTAGAGCATGCCTTCCACGCCGTTGACGGCCTCTTCCAGCGGCGTGGCCACGGTTTCGGCGATCACCTTGGGGTTGGCGCCGGGGTAGTTGGCCCGCACCACGATCGAGGGCGGCACGACCTCGGGGTACTCGGAAACCGGCAGTCCGCGCAGCGCGATCAGGCCGGCGATGAACATCAGCAGCGACAGCACGCCGGCAAAGATCGGCCGGTCGATGAAAAACTTGGACAGATTCATGTGCTTCTCTTCGGGCTCAGGATTGCGCCGTGCCGCCCCGCTGGGCCTGCACCTCGGGCTTGGCGCCCATGCCCACCGGCTGCGGCGCGAGCTGCGCGCCGGGGCGGATGTGCTGCAGGCCGTTGACCACGATGCGCTCGCCGGCCTTGAGGCCGCTGCTCACCACGCGCAGGCCGTTCACCGGTGCGCCCAGCGTGACTTCCCGGTACTCGGCCTTGTTGTCGGCTCCCACCACCAGCACGAACTTCTTGTTCTGGTCGGTGCCGACCGCTCGCTCGTTCACCAGCAAGGCCTTGCTGCTGCGCGCCTGGCCCATGCGCACGCGGGCAAACTGCCCGGGCATCAGGGCGCCGTCCTTGTTGTCGAAGGCGGCGCGCACGCGGATGGTGCCGCTCTTCGCATCGACCTGGTTGTCTATCAGTTGCAGCTTGCCCTGGTAGGGCGTGTCGGCCATGGCCGCCGTGCCCATTTGCACGGGGATGCGTTCGATCAGCGTGCGGGCGCTGGCGCCGCCGGGCAGCTCCTGGAGCGCGCGGGCAATGACCTGCTCGTCGGTGTCGAAACTCGCGTAGATCGGGCTGACCGAGACCAGCGTGGTGAGCACGGGCGCGCCGGGGCCGGCGGCCACCAGGTTGCCCACGGTAACCTCGAGGCGGCCGATGCGTCCGGCCACCGGGGCGCGCACCTGGGTGTAGCCCAGGCTCAGCCGCGCCGTCTGCAGCTGGGCCTGGGCCGCGCGCAGGTTGGCCTCGGCCTCGCGCTGGGCATTCAGGCGCTCTTCGTATTCGCGCTGGGCAATGGCGCGCTCCTCCCACAGGCGTTTCGCGCGTTCGTGCTCGCTCGTGGTGTGCGAGACACGGGCCTGGGCGGCCGCGACCTGGGCCTCGGCACGCTCGACTTCGGCCGCATAGGGCGCGGGGTCGATGGTGAAGAGCAACTCGCCCTGCTTGACCAGCGCCCCTTCGCGGAAATGCACCGACTGCACGGCGCCCGCCACGCGCGAGCGCACGTCCACCCGCTCCACGGCTTCGAGCCGGCCGGAGAACTCGTCCCAGGCCGTGACTTCGCTCTCGGCCACCGTGGCCACCGACACCGGCGTGGCGGGCGGCTCGGCCGGGCCTGCGCTCGCCTGCGCCGCGGCGCCCCGCAGTCCGAGTGCGGCCGAGCCGACGGCCACCAGCGCGACGAGCGCGGTCACGGCCGCCCAGAGCCGGCGGCGCGGGAAAGAATTGGCGTTGTTGTTCATGGATTCGTCCTTTTTGGGGTGAGTCGGTCCTTCCCGGTGGGGTACACCGGGTTGGCGCAGGGGTGGGGCCGCTTGGCGGGGCGGGTCTAGGAAGGCGCTGCTGCGGCCGCGTCGAAGAAGGCGCGCAGATGCTGCTGCACGCTGGCTGCGCAGGCGCATTCGGCATCGGCAGGCTGGTCCAGCGAATCGGGCCAGCCGGTGACTGGCAGCACGCCCGCGGTCACGGCGATGCCCGCGCCTTGCAGGCGTCTGGCGTAGGCCAGGGCTTCGTCGTGCATGGGGTCGTCCTCGCCGGTCAGCACCAGGGTCGGCGGCAGGCCGGCCAGGCGCTGCGTGCGGCCGGGCACGGCATAGGGATGCTCGGCGTCCATGGGGCTGCGCAGGTACTGCTGCCAGCCTTGTGTCCATTTGCAGCAGGTGGCAGTGCCCATGGCTTCGCGCAGCGAGGCCGTGCCGACGCAGGGGTCGAGCATGGGCGCTACCAGAATCTGGCCGGCCAGCGGCGGGTGGGCGCGGTCGCGCGCCATCAGCACCACGGCGGCGGCCAGGTTGCCGCCGGCTTCCTCGCCGGCCAGGAACATGCGGGCGCCCGGGCCGGCCAGCTTGCTGCGCTGCTGGTGGGCCCATTGCAGGGCGGCATAGCCGGTCTCCACGGCTTGCGGGAAGGGGTGGGCCGGCGCCAGCGGGTAGGCCACCGAGACCACCACCGCGCCGGCTGCCGCCATCAGGCGGGCCAGGCAGGCGCCGCTGTCGAGGTCACCGGACACGAAGGCGCCGCCGTGGAAATGCACGACCAGCGGCGCTCCGCCGCCCGTGCGGCGGCTGCCGTACAGGCGCAGGTCCACGCTGGCCTGACCGGCCAGTACCATCGTGGTGTCGGTTTCGACCGTGGCCCGGGCCGGGTCGGCGCTTGGCGGCAATGAAGGACGAGGTGGCATGGTGGGCAGGACAGGCGTTCGGCCTGGAAACTGGGGAACTGTGCCGGGAATGTTAGGCGCGGAGGACTCGCGAATAAAGTAGGCTGTTGCCAGCTTTCTGTTTCCAATTGAGAAACAATCCCGGGGCACTCCAAGTTGAGAATGTCGAGCCGGAAAAGGAAGGAAGATGGATCAGATTCTGACCATGCGTGTCTTTGCCCGCGTCGTTGAAGCGGGCACGTTCACGAAAGCCGCGGCCTCACTGGACATGCCCAAGGGCACGGTCACCAAGCTGGTCCAGCACCTGGAGGCGCGGCTGCGCGTCAAGCTGCTCAACCGCACCACGCGCCGCGTGACGGTCACGCCCGACGGCGCCGCCTACTACGAGCGCATGACGCGGCTGCTCAACGATCTGGACGACATCGAAGCCAGCATGACGAACGCCCAGGCCAAGCCTAGCGGCCGGCTGCGCGTCGACGTGGGGGCCTCGGTCGCGCGCCTGGTCATCATTCCGGCGCTGTCCGGTTTCTACCAGCGTTATCCCGAGATCCAGCTCGACCTGGGCGTGAGCGACCGTCCCGTGGACCTGATCAGCGACAACGTGGACTGCGTGATCCGCGTCGGCGAGTTGATCGAACAGTCCCTGGTGGCGCGGCGCATCGGCCATCTGGCCTTCGTGACCGTGGCCTCGCCCGGCTACGTCGAGCGCCACGGCGTGCCCCAGCATCCGAACGACCTGGAGGACAGCCACACCACGCTGAACTACTTCTCGGCCCGCACAGGGCGCATGCATCCGCACGAATTCGTGAAGCATGGCGCAAGCATCGAAGTGACCGGACGCTACAAGCTGGCCGTCAACGAGAGCAATGCCTACGACGCCGCAGCGCTGGCGGGCCTGGGCATTGCGCAGTGCGTGACCCTGGTGGCCGCGCCCCATCTGGCGAGTGGTGAACTGGTTCAGGTGCTGGCCGACTGGTCCTGCCCGACGCTGCCCGTCTACGTGGTCTACCCGCCCAACCGGCACCTCAGCGCCAAGGTGCGCGCCTTCGTGGATTGGGCGGCCGATCTGTTTGCGCGCGAGCCGCGACTGCAGGGGGCATGAGGCCGGGCAAGCTCGGCCTTCACGGCGCTGCCCGAGACCATGGGCCTGCTGACTTGCGGCTCATGACAGCGGCGCGCGGGGGGCCTGACGCAGTGACACGGCGGCAGCTGCGAGCAGCAGCAGCGGCCCCAGCCAGAGTCCGGCGGCCAGCGAGCCCGTGGCATCCGAGAGCGCTCCCGCGAGCAGGGGGCCGAGCGACTGGCCCAGTGAGAACGCGGCCGTCAGCAAGGACAGGCCCCATGTCAGCGCCGGGGCCGGCAGCAGGCGCTGCGCGACCATGCTGACGGCGGCCGGCCCGGCCATGAAGCTGGCGCCGAACAGCAGGGCGGAGGCCAGCGCCGCCAGCGGCGTAGGCGAGACCAGCAGCGGCAGCATGCCCAGGGCCACGGCGGTGCAGACCAGGGCGAAGCCGCGGCCCAGCGGCAGGCGCGAGAGCGCCGGTCCCCAGGCCAGGCTGGCCGCCATCGAGGCGCCGCCCAGCAGCGCGAAGAAGCCCAGCGTGGTCGCCGGGGGCAGGCCTTGGCCGTGCAGCAGGGCAATCACGAAGGTCATGTAGCCCACGTAGCCGGCGCCGAACAGCAGGTTGGCCAGCAGGCTGGGGGCGAGCAGGCGCCAGATCGCGGGCGCCGGCCTGGCGCCGCCGGCTGGCGCCTCGACCCGGGCCGGCACGGCACGCGCCGCGCGAATGGCCAGCCAGGTCGCCGCGCCGGCCAGGCCCGCCATGACCAGCCAGGAGCTGCGCCAGTCCAGGCCCTGCGGGCCACCAGCGGCCAGGGGCAACAGGGTGCCCGCGATCACGATGCCGCTGCCCGAGCCCGCGAAATACAGGGCCAGGGCCATGGCCGAGCGGCCGGGCCAGACGCGGGCCGCGAACGCCGAGCCGAGCACGAAGGCCAGGGCGGTGGCGACCCCACCCACGAAGCGCACCGCCAGCAGCAGCGGCAACCAGGACCAGAGGGCCGTCGCGGCCAGCGCCAGGGCGCTCAGTCCCATGGACAGTCCGAAGCTCCTGAGCGCCCCCAGCTTGGCGGCCAGCGGCGCGGCGAGCAGCGCGCCGACCAGGTAACCGGCGGCGTTGGCGGTGTTCAGCGAGCCGGCCTGGGCGAAGCTCCAGCCGAATTCCTGCTGCATGGCCGGCAGCAGCAGCGCATAGGCGAAGCGCGAGAAACCCAGGGCGACCAGCGGCGCCAGGGCCAGTCCCAGCGCCGGTGCCAGGCCGGC
This sequence comes from Ramlibacter sp. 2FC, assembly GCF_005503345.1. Taxonomy (NCBI): domain Bacteria; kingdom Pseudomonadati; phylum Pseudomonadota; class Betaproteobacteria; order Burkholderiales; family Comamonadaceae; genus Ramlibacter; species Ramlibacter sp. 2FC. The sequence continues at coordinate 8,597 of NZ_SCMM01000064.1, read as the reverse complement.
CGCTGCCTGAGGCGGAGGGGAGGAGGGCGTGTCACGCGCGACGCGTGCCGTGGTTTGCATGGCCCCGATATTGCCACAAACCCGCTTGACCGTCACAAAATCTGTTGATATTGTGACAATCACTTTTATGTTTGTGGCAAAGCAGATCCGACAAGGCCAGGGCGACCCCGAGGGGAATGCCGCAGCCTGCCCACCCGGCGCGTCGCCTGTGAGCCCATCCCTTCCCTGACCCGAGGAGACTTTTCGATGACCGCTTCCCGCTTTGCCCGCCGCGCCACCGTGGCTGCCGTCCTGGGCCTGGCGCTGGCCAGTGCCGGCGCCAACACCCTGACCTGGTCGTCCAGCCTGGACGCCCTGTCGATGGACCCGCATTCGACCAACAACACCTTCACCAACGCCTTCGTCAACAACGTCTACGAGGGCCTGGTGCGCTTCAACGAGAAGCTGCAGGTCGAGCCGGCGCTGGCCACGAGCTGGAAGACGCTGAGCCCCACGGTGTGGCGCTTCACGCTGCGCCAGGGCGTCAAGTTCCACGGCGGCGAGAGCTTCGACGCCGACGACGTGGTGTTCTCCTGGAAGCGCACCAACACGCCGGGCTCGCTGATCAAGGGCAACCTCAGCGACATCAAGGAGGTGCGCAAGGTCGACGCCTACACGGTCGACATCGAGACCCACCAGCCGCTGCCCATCCTGCCCAACGAGCTGCAGCAGCTCTTGATCATGGACAAGGGCTGGAGCGAGCTCAACCGCGCCACCGAGGCCAGCGACCTGCAGAAGCAGAAGGAGAACCACGCCAACCGCAACGCCAACGGCACGGGCCCGTTCCGCCTCGAGTCGCGCGACGTCGACACCCGCACCGTGATGGTCGCCAACGCGAGCTGGTGGGACAAGCCGCGCCACAACCTCAGACGCGTGGTGTTCACGCCGATCAAGTCCGACGCCACGCGCACCTCCTCCTTGATCAGCGGCGGCATCGACGCCTCGATCAACGTGCCGCTGCAGGACGTGCAGCGCCTGCAGGGCAGCGGCAACCTCCAGGTGGTGCAGGGCCCCGAGCTGCGCACCATCTTCCTGGGCATGGACCAGCAGCGCGACGAGCTGCTGTACAGCGACGTCAAGGGCAAGAACCCGTTCAAGGACCTGCGCGTGCGCAAGGCCGTCTACCACGCGATCGACATCGAGGCGATCAAGCGCTCGGTGATGCGCGGCGCGTCCTGGCCCGCGGGCACGCTGCTGTCGCCGCACCTCAACGGCGCGCCGGCCGCGCTGAACAAGCGCCTGCTGTCCTACGACCCCGAGGCGGCCAAGAAGCTGCTGGCCGAAGCCGGCTACCCGAACGGCTTCGCCGTGGGCCTGCAGTGCCCCAATGACCGCTATGTCTACGACGAGGCCATGTGCATTGCCATGTCCTCCATGCTGGCCAAGGTCGGCATCAAGGCCCAGCTGATGATCGAGCCCACGGTCAAGTGGAGCGTGCGCCTGAACACCAACGACGTGTCGCTCTACGTCGTCGGCCACGCCGGCCTGCCCATGGCCGACAGCTACGGCCTGCTCAAGGACATCGTGCACAGCCGCACGGCCAAGGAGGGCTCGCTCAACGCCGGCCGCTACTCGAACCCCAAGTTCGACGCCATGCTGCCGCAGGTCGCGGCCGAGATCGACCCGGCCAAGCGCAACAAGCTGATCGAGGAGGCCGTGGCCATCGAGCGCAACGACGTCTCGCATGTGCCGCTGCACCAGCAGCCCATCACCTGGGCCGCGAAGAAGGGCGTTTCGCTGGCCCAGGCGCCGGACAACCAGCTGCGCCTGTGGCTGGTGACCGTGCCGGAAGTCAAGTAAGGGCGGCGCCCCTGCCTGGAGCATCCTGATGCTGCGTTTCATCCTGGGCCGGCTGGCCAACGGCCTGCTGGTCATGGCGGTGGTGTCCCTGCTGTCGTTCGCGCTGTTCAACTTCACCGGCGACCCGGTCAACAACCTGGCCGGCGAAACCGCCACCGTCGCCGAGAAGCAGCAGCTGCGCGCCTCGCTGGGCCTGGACCAGCCGCTGCCGCTGCAATACCTCAAGTTCGTCGGCCGCGCCCTGCAGGGCGAGTTCGGCGTGTCCTACCGCAACCTGGAGCCGGTCGCGCAGCTGATCGCCTCGCGCCTGCCGGCCACGCTGGAGCTCAGCGCCGTGGCCGCGCTGCTGGCCCTGGGCCTGGGCATTCCCATGGGGGTGTACGCGGGCATCAGGCCGCGCGCCCTGGGGGCGCGGGCGCTGCAGATCGTCTCGCTGATCGGCGTGTCCGTGCCGTCCTTCGTCACCGGCATCGCCCTGATCCTGGTGTTCTCGGTGGGGCTGAACTGGCTGCCGTCCTACGGGCGCGGCGAGGTGGTGCAGCTGGGCGGCTGGAGCACCGGCCTGCTGGGCGCCAGCGGCTGGAAGGCCATCGTCATGCCGGCCATCACCCTGGCCCTGTTCCAGCTCACGCTGTTCATGCGCCTGACCCGCACCCAGATGATGGAGGTGATGAAGAGCGAGTACATCAAGTTCGCGCGCGCCCGCGGCCTGCGTGAGCGCGCCGTGCATTTCCGCCACGCGCTGCGCAACACGCTGATCCCCATCATCACGGTGGCGGGGCTTCAGCTCGGCTCCATGGTCGCGTTTTCCATCATCACCGAGAGCGTGTTCCAGTGGCCGGGCCTGGGCCTGCTGATCATCCAGGCCATCACCTTCAGCGACGTGCCGGTGATCGCCGCCTACCTGCTGCTGGTGGCAGCCCTGTTCGTGCTCATCAACACCGTGGTCGACCTGCTCTACGTGGTGGTCGATCCGCGCCTGCGCGTCGCTCGCTGAAGGAAATCTTATGGACCCCCAAGCTCACATTTGTTCGCTGCCCCCCGAGGGGGCGCACGCCTCCTTTGAGGCGGCTCGGCAGGAGGCCTGATCTATGCAATCTCTTGTCCTGCGCCTGTCCCGCTGGCGCCAGTCGGACCTGGCCTGGAGCTTCGGGCGATCGCCCGAGGCCGTGGCCTCCGCGCTGCTGCTGATCGTCTACGGGGTGCTGGCCCTGGGCGCGCCCTGGCTGGCACCGCAGAATCCCTTCGACCTCGCGGCCGTCGAGCTGATGGACGCGCGCCTGCCGCCGGCCTGGCTCGAGGCCGGCCAGCTCAAGTACCTGCTCGGCACCGACGGCCAGGGGCGCGACCTGGTCTCGGTCATGCTCTACGGCCTGCGCATGTCGCTGCTGGTCGGCCTGGCCTCGACCCTGCTGGCCATGCTGATCGGCGTCACCCTGGGCCTGGTGGCCGGCTACATGGGCGGCTGGGTCGACAACCTGATCATGCGCGCGGCCGACGTGCAGCTGAGCTTTCCGGCCATCCTGGTCGCGCTGCTGGTCGACGGCCTGTCGCGCACCCTGCTGCCCAGCGCGCTGCAGCAGCAGCTGTCCCTGCCCATCGTGGTGCTGGCGATCGCGCTGGCCACCTGGGTGCAGTACGCGCGCACCGTACGCGGCGTGACCATGGTCGAGAAGAACAAGGACTACGTCAACGCCGCGCGCCTGATCGGCATGGGCCGCGCGCGCATCCTGGCGCGCCATGTGCTGCCCAACGTGCTGAGCCCGGTGCTGGTGATCGCCACGCTGTCGATCGGCCTGGCGGTGCTGACCGAGGCCACGCTGAGCTTCCTGGGCCTGGGCGTGCCGGCCACCTCGCCCTCGCTGGGCACGCTGATCCGCCTGGGCAACGAGGTTCTGTTCTCGGGCGAGTGGTGGATCACGGTGATGCCGGGCCTGCTGTTGATCGGCCTGGTGCTGGCCATCAACCTGTTCGGCGACTGGCTGCGCGACGCCCTCAACCCCCGCCTGAAATGAAATGCCCCCACGCTCATCACTACGTGTAGGAGGCCTGAAATGAGTTCCACGATGAAACCCGAAACCCTGCTCGACGTGCGCCGGCTGCGCGTGGAGATACCGACCCGGCATGGCGCGCTCACGGCCCTGGACGAGGTCAGCTTCCAGATCGCGCGCGGCGAGATCCTGGGCTTCGTCGGCGAGTCCGGCGCCGGCAAGTCGCTGACCGGCATGGCGGTGATCGGCCTGCTCGACGCGCCGGCCCATGTGGCGCGCGGCGAGATCTGGTTCGACGGCCGGCGCATCGACCAGTTCGACGCCGCCGCCATGCGCGCCCTGCGCGGGCGTCGCATAGGCGCGATCTTCCAGGACCCGCTGGTCAGCCTGAACCCGCTGCTCACCGTGGGCGACCAACTGGTCGAGACCATGCTGACCCACCTGCCGCTGTCGCGCAGCCAGGCGCGCGAGCGCGCGGTCGACTGGCTGCGCCAGGTCGGCATTCCCTCGCCCGCGCAGCGCGTGGACGCCTACCCGCACCAATTCTCGGGCGGCATGCGCCAGCGCATCGTGATCGCCCTGGCCCTGTGCGCCGAGCCCGACCTGGTGGTGGCCGACGAGCCGACCACGGCGCTCGACGTCTCGGTCCAGGCCCAGGTGCTGGAGCTGCTGCGCGGCCTGTGCCGCGAGCGCGGCACCTCGGTGCTGCTGGTCACGCATGACATGGGCGTGATCTCGGAGAACGCCGACCGCGTGGCCGTGATGTACGCGGGCCGCATCGCCGAGATCGGCCCGGTCGACGAGGTCGTGAACCGGCCGCGCCACCCCTACACCCAGGGCCTGATGGGCTCGATCCCGCCGATAGACGCCAGCCCCGAATGGCTGCGCCAGATCGACGGCGCCATGCCGCGCCTGGCCGCCCGGCCCGCGGGCTGCGCCTTCCACCCGCGCTGCGCCAGCGCCAGTGCGCGCTGCCGCGCCGAGCTGCCCACGCCGGCGGCCCAGGGCGCGGTGCAGGTGGCCTGCTGGCACCCCCAACAACCCACGGTTCTGGAGGCCGCATGAACGGCACCCCCACCTACCTCGCGGTCCAAGACCTGTCGCGCCATTTCCAGGCCCATGGCCGCACCGTGCGCTCGGTCGACGGCGTGAGCTTTTCGATTCCGGCCGGCAGCACCTTCAGCCTGGTCGGCGAGTCGGGCTGCGGCAAGACCACCCTGGCGCGCGTGGTCGCGGGCCTGGACCGCGCCACGGCCGGCAGCCTGCGCTTCACGCCGCCGTCCGGCGGCCGGCCGCACCGCGTGCAGATGATCTTCCAGGACCCCTATGCCTCGCTCAACCCGCGCTGGCGCGTGGGCCGCGCCATCGCCGAGCCCATCGCCTACCAGCGCCTGAGGCCCGCGGACCAGATCGGCGCGCGCGTCGACGAGCTGCTGGGCCGCGTGGGCCTGGCGGCGGCCGACGGCGCCAAGTTCCCGCACGAGTTCTCGGGCGGCCAGCGCCAGCGCATCGCGATCGCACGCGCCCTGGCCGGCGAGCCCAGCTTCCTGGTCTGCGACGAGCCGACCTCGGCGCTCGACGTCTCGGTGCAGGCCCAGATCCTCAACCTGCTCAAGCGCCTGGAGCAGGAGGAGGGCCTGACCAGCCTGTTCATCAGCCACAACCTCGCCGTGGTGCGCTTCGTCTCCACGCGCATAGGCGTCATGTACCTGGGGCGCCTGGTCGAGGTGGCCGACACGGCCTCGCTGTTTGCCGCGCCGCGCCATCCCTACACCCAACTGCTGCTGGAGGCCATCCCGCGCGTCGGCCAGGGCCGGCGCAGCGTCACCGTTCCGGCCGGCGAGCTGCCCAGCCCGCTGGCGCCGCCGCCCGGCTGCGCCTTCCACCCGCGCTGCCCGGCCGCGGCCGACATCTGCCGCCGCGAGGCGCCGCGCCTGACCACGCTGCGCGACGAGGTGGCCGTGGCCTGCCACGCCGTGGGCGCGGCCGGCCAGCCGGTGCGCTTCATGCCGCGCGCGGCCTGATTCACTCGACTTACCGAGAGTCTTCATGACCCAAGCCATAGACCTGCTGATCGAGCACGGCACGGTCATCACTCTGGACCCGCAGCGCCGCGTGATCGAGGACGGCGCGGTGGCCGTGCTTGCCGACCGTATCGTCGCGGTCGGCCGCACGGCCGAGCTGCGCGAGCGCTACGGCGCGCGCCAGACCCTGGACGCCCACCGCAAAGCCGTGCTGCCCGGCCTGATCGACAGCCATGCCCATGCCGGCCACGCCATGCTGCGCACCCTGGGCGGCGGCGACACCCATGCCTGGAGCGATGCCGCCGCCAGGATCTACACCTCGGCCTCGGACGAGGGCTTCTGGCGCGCCGAGTCGGCCCTGGCTTCGCTCGAGCGGCTCAAGGCCGGCGTGACCACCGGCGTCTCGCTGCTGGGCGGAGGCGACTCCATCATGCGCGTGGACGATCCGAAATACGCGCGCGCGCATTGCGATGCCGTGGTCCAGGCCGGCACGCGCTCGGTGGTCGCGGTCGGCCCCTCGCGCCCCGACTCGCCGCGCCGCTACCTGGACTGGGCCCAGCAGCCGCCCAGCGGGCGAGACATCGACGAGGCCAGCATGCTGGCGGTCTGCGAGCAGGTGATCGCGAGCGAGCATGGCCGCGCCGAGGGCCGCATCGCCATCGCCGTGACCCTGCCGGTGTTCGCGCCCATGCACGAGCCCGGCCAAGCCGCGCTGCGCGAGGCCTACCTGTGGCAGGCCGGCGCCTACGCCCAGCTCGCGCGCCGCCACGGCCTGTCCTTCACGCAGGACGGGCATTGCACCGGCACGCTGGCGCTGGCGCATCGCGAGCTGGGGCTGCTGGGGCCGCGGTCCTTCATGTCGCATTGCATAGACCTCAGCGAGGAGGACATCCAGCTTGCGCGCGAGACCGACACGCGCATCGTGCACAACCCCAGCGCCATCATGTCGATCCGCGGCCGCTGCCCGGTGCCCGAGCTGATCGACGCCGGCGTGACCGTGGCCCTGGGCTCGGACGGCGCCGCGCCCGACCGCGGCTACGACATGTTCCGCCACATGTGGCAGTGCATGCACTACCACCGCCGCCATTTCCGCGACCCCGGCGTGCTGCCGCACGGCAAGGTGCTGGAGATGGTGACCATCGACGCGGCGCGCGCCTTGGGGCTGGGGGCCGAGATCGGCTCGCTCGAGGCCGGCAAGAAGGCTGACATCATCCTGGTCGACCTGTTCAAGCCGCACCTGATGCCGATGAACATGCCGCTCTACCGCGTGACCTGCTTCGCCAACGCGGCCGACGTCGCGACCACCATCGTCGACGGCCGCGTGCTGATGCAGGATAGGCGCGTGCTCTCGGTCGACGAGGGCGCGGTGCTCGAGGCCGCCCAGGCTGCGAGCGAGCTGATGCTCGAGCGCAGCGGCCTGCAGCACCTCACGCGCGAGCCGGCGCGCCTGTGGGGGGCCAGCCATTACTGAGGAGCCGGCCGGGGGCTTTTACACGCTCTTGCATTCATTGAGATGGCCTCATCGCGCTGCGACGCGGTGCCGTGTTCCGTTCATGTCCCCCGGCGCCGACCTTCGGCCGGCACCTCCTCCTTGACCTCGCTGCACACGACACCGCGCCGCAGCGCTCCAGCCGGCGTCGTGGTGCGCGAAGCCGTGGCGCGGGAGCGGTGGTGGACCCGAAGGGGAGGGCGGGTGAACGGCGCAGTGAAGTCAAGGAGGAGACGAGGGCGGCACGCCCTCGTCGGGGGACATGAACGGAGCCGCTCGCCCGCCCTCCCCGCCATACTCGACGCAGCGAGGGACTTCTGACTTCTTCTTGTACTTCTGATCGCAAGTCTGTATCAGGCCTTCAGCGCATCGATCAGCGCCTGCACCGGCCGCAGTCGCGGCGTCTTGCGCAGCGCGTAGAGGCAGAGCTCGCGCGCGGCCCAGGGTTCGGCCAGCGGGCGGCGCACGAAGCGGGCCGTGCCGGCGTAGGCCTTGGCCGCGCTGAGCGGGATCAGGGCGATGCCCAGGCCTGCCTCGACCATGCGGCAGGCCGCGTCGAAACCGCTGACCGAGACCGGGCTGTGCAGCGTGAGGCCGGCCGCCAGGGCGCGCGCGCGCAGCTCGCTGTCCAGCGCGCCGCCGGCGTGGATGCCGATCAGCGGCCAGGCCAGGGCCTCCTGCAGGCGAACGCTGCGCTGGCGCGCCAGCGCGTGGCCGCGCGGCAGCACCACGATCAGCGGGTCTTCGGCAAAGGGCCAGGCCTCCAGGCCCGGTGGCGGCTCGGTCCTGACCCCCACGCCGAGGTCGGCCTGGTCGTCCAGGCAGGCGCGCAGCACGTCGCGCGTGTCGAGCTCGGTCAGTGACACGGCCACGCGCGGGCAAGCCGCGCTGAAGGCCTTGAGCCGCTCGGGCAGGAAGCCGATGATGGCCGAGAGGTTGGCGGCCAGGCGCACCTGGCCGCCGATCTGGCTGCTGTCCTGGCCGTGCAGGGCCTGGACTTCGCGCGCCAGGTTCTGCAAATCCTGGTCGATCTGCAGGCCGCGCTGCAGCACCAGCTGTCCCGCCTCCGTCAATTCGATGCCGCGCGGCGAGCGCACGAACAGCGGGCTGCCGAAGGCGTGCTCGAGGTCGGCGATGCGCCGGCTCAGCGCCGAGGCCGCGATGTGCTCGCGCTGCGCCGCGCGCGCGATCGAGCCTTCGCGCGCCGTGCTCACGAACAGGCGCAGGCTGTAGGGGTCGACGCGGGGGCTGGTG